>DOOY01000155.1 GCA_003514765.1 Nitrosomonas sp.
TTTGACAAAGTTAATGATTTTATGAATAAGCTAACTACAACAAAAACGCATACCCGTTTTTCATACCCTTTTTCCAGACTCCAGGAAATCGCATGCGACATCCTGGAACATGCCAAACGAGGCGGTGCCAGTGCATGCGAGACGCATGTGTCCGATGGTTTTGGACAAACTGTAACCGTGCGCAAAAATGAGGTGGAAACAATTGAATATAATCGTGATAAGGGACTTTCAGTAACCGTTTACATTGGCCATAAGCGCGGAAATGCCAGTACATCCGATTTTTCACCTCAAGCGATCAGCGATACGGTCTCTGCTGCGTTGTCGATTGCACGTCATACAGCCGAAGATGAGTGTGCAGGACTGGCAGATGCGGCGCTTTTGGCGCAGACTTTTCCTGATCTGGATTTGTATCATCCCTGGGATTTATCTGTGGAAGAAGCGATAGCACTCGCACGCGACTGTGAGCAGGCCGCATTTGCTGTCGATAATCGTATCACCAATTCGGAAGGCGCCAGTGTATCGGTCGATGAATCGCAATTTGTTTATGCGAACAGTCTGGGTTTTCTGGGAGGATATCCGTATTCGCGGCAGAGTATCAGTTCTGTGGCAATTGCAGAGCAAGGCGACTCGAAACAACGGGATTACTGGTACAGTGTCGCACGTGATACCCGCGATCTTGAATCAATTGACCAGATAGGCCGAAAAGCCGGGGAGCGAACTGTAGCTCGTCTGGGTGCGCGCAAAATAGCAACCTGTGATGTCCCGGTATTATTTGAAGCCCCTGTTGCTGCGAGCCTGGTCGGACATTTTGCATCGGCTGTCAGCGGTAGCAGTCTTTATCGTCAATCATCTTTTTTATTGAACAGTATCGGTCAGCAGATTTTTGCAGACAATATCAATATTAGGGAGTTGCCGCATTTGCCGAAGGGTCTGGCCAGCGGTGGATTTGACGACGAAGGGGTGGCGACTGTTGAACGTGATGTTGTAGCAAACGGCATAGTGAACGGTTATTTTCTGAGCAGTTATTCTGCACGCAAACTTGGCATGCAAACGACTGGAAATGCCGGTGGTGTCCATAATCTGATTATCGAAGACGGCAATCCGATGGCTTTTATAGCCATGCTTAAAAAAATGAACAAGGGGTTGCTGGTAACCGAATTGATGGGTCACGGGGTGAATTCAGTTACAGGTGATTATTCACGCGGCGCATCCGGCTATTGGATAGAAAATGGCGAGATCTGCTACCCCGTTGAAGAAATTACCATCGCCGGTAATCTGAAAGAAATGTTCCACGGTATTTCAGCGATTGGCGACGATGTGGTTGTACGCGGCTCCAAACAAAGCGGCTCCATCTTGATAGATCGTATGACAATTGCGGGCGGTTAAGTTGCGCTGATTATGGAAGTGTTGCGCAAATTCGAGTATGCAGTAGATCGATTATCCGGCGCTTTTGGCTGGCTGGCAGGTTGGCTGTGCATTTTGATGATCGCTATCGTATTTATTGATGTCATTGCGCGTTATCTGTTTGAATCCGGGTCAATCGCAATGCAGGAAATGGAATGGCATTTGTTCGCCGCTGTTTTTCTGTTGGGCGCTGCATATACCATGCGTGAAGACGCGAATGTCCGGGTCGATGTGTTTTACGAAAAAATGTCAACCCGAAAAAAAGCTGTGATCGATATCTTTGGTACAGTTTTTTTTGTGATACCCATGTGTACATTGATTTTGTACAGTTCGTTCGATTTTGTTACCTATTCGTACCAGGTTCAGGAAGTATCAAACGATCCGGGCGGACTGCCTTATCGGTTTGTATTTAAAGCGTTGCTTCCACTCGGTTATTTTCTTGTATTAATTCAGTCATGCGCTGTTATTTCCCGCAATATCCGTTTGCTGGCGGGCGATAAAACGATACCGGTCAAAAATACTGCGCCGCATCAGGAAAAATTGTGATCGCACTGATCATGTTCATCGTCTGCCTGCTGATGCTGACGTTGGGTTATCCTGTTGCATTTACATTTGGTGGCGTGGCGGTATTGTTCGGGTTATATGCGCAAGGACTCGACCTTTTTCTGTTGGTGGCATACCGCATGCATGCGATTATGACCAATGTCACCCTGATGGCAGTGCCGCTGTTTATTTTTATGGGCCTGATCCTTGAGAAATCAGGGATTGCAGAAAGAATGCTGGAATCCATGGGGATATTGTTCGGGCATGTGCGGGGTGGTTTGGCTGTTTCCACGGTCGTGGTGGGTATGCTGCTGGCAGCCTCAACCGGTGTCGTAGGCGCTTCGGTTGTTACCATGGGTTTGATTGCCCTGCCCGTGATGCTGAATACAGCTATGACAAACAGCTGGCCAGCGGTGTGATCTGCGCATCGGGTACACTCGGACAGATTATTCCGCCGTCCATCGTGCTTATTATCCTTGGCGATGTCTTACAACAGCCTGTAGGTGATTTTTACCGCGCAGCACTGCTGCCCGGCCTGTTGCTGGTTGTGCTGTACATCATTGTATGTCTGGTTGCCGCTTATTTAAAAAAAGATTTGGCGCCCCCTATACCACGCAGCACTAAGCTGAGCGCCGTTCATTACTGGCAGGTATTTAAAGCGATCGTACCTGCACTGGCGCTGATTATGGTAGTGCTGGGCACTGTTATTGCCGGTGTTGCTACACCGACAGAATCAGCGGCGATGGGTGCAGCGGGGGCGATTATTCTGGCGCTGCCAGGCGGCAGCTTCCGATTTTCCATGTTGCATCAGGTCGCGATGGAAACTACAAAAATCAGCGCAATGGTGTTTACCATTCTGGCGGGTGCTACGTTCTTTTCGATGGTATTTACCTATACCGGCGGCGACGAAACCGTTGAGCAGATCATGGATTATATTCCCGGCGGTCAGTGGGGATTTGTCATCCTGATGATGGCTGTCATTTTTTTGCTTGGCTTCTTTATCGATTTTGTCGAAATCGCCTATATCTTTGTACCCATGATTGCGCCTGTACTGCTCAAACTGAATATTGACCCACTCTGGTTTGGCATCCTCATCGCCTTAAATCTGCAGGCTTCTTTTCTAACGCCGCCTTTCGGGTTCTCGCTGTTCTATTTGCGTGGAGTAGCGCCCGCATCGGTCAGTACGCGGGAAATCTATCGGGGTGTTATTCCTTTTATTTTTTTGCAATTGATTGCATTGGCGATTGTGATGGCGTTTCCCGGAATTGTCCGGGTGTTTTAATGCGGCACCGTATCTTTTTTCAAACGAATCTTTTAAATAGAAGGTAAAACTTTGCCTAAATGAGCAATGCCGTTTTATTGTTCTCAGTTAGACTGCGCCATGGTGTGAATGCAGTTCAGGCAATCAGCATGCCGATTACAATTGGGTGTATTGATTCGTCCTGGGTACAGGACGCATGCAATACTCTGCGATAAAGCGTAATGAGTACAGGATCAAACATGAAGGACGTATTTGTCGGCAGGCTGCCGATACTTGACAGCAAGCAGAATATAGCGGCATATGAATTGTTGTTTCGTGCTAATCAGCAAAATGAAGTCAGTGTCACGGATAATCGTGCAGCCTCGGCGAATGTCATTATTGATGCCTACGGACAGTTGGGTATTGAGAACGTCATGGGAAAACGGCGCGGTTTTATAAAAATTGATGCCAAGTTTTTACTGAGTGATGCTGTTTTCATGCTTCCTAAAAATCATATTGTTTTTGAAATACTCAGAAATGTTGAGATTGATGATGCCATTATTCAGCGTTGTTCCGAGTTAAGGCGCAAGGGCTATCAGATAGCGCTTTCCAATGTAGTTCGTATGGAAAAGCATTTTGACCGTTTAATGCCACTGGTCAATGTCGTTAAAATAAATGTCAATGCATTAAATGAAAGGGAATTAACCGGGCTGATCAAAAAACTAAAGCGATGGCCGGTGTTACTGCTCGCTGAGAGAGTCGAAAATCGCAAAACTGCAAAAAAGTGCATCACTCTGGGCTTTAATATGTTGCAGGGCTTTTATTTTGCAAAACCGGAAGTTATTTCCGGCAAACGGATCGATCCTTCCAAACTGTCACTGCTGAAGCTACTTTTGCTCATTGTTAAAGATGGCGATGTTGCTGAAATTGAGAATGAATTTAAATATCAACCCGGATTAAGCTATAACCTGCTGCGCATGGTCAATTCTGCGGCAACGGGTATGCCCAAAACAATTAATTCAATTAAACGGGCGATCATGATATTGGGCCGGAAGCAACTCCAGCGATGGGTGCAGATATTGCTGTATACCGCCAAACAAAAGGGTGACAGTTCGTCCGATGCTTTGGTTCAGACAGCATCCGTTCGTGGCAAATTGTTAGAGCTTATCGCAATCGCAGACCGCCCTCACGATAAAAACCATCACGACCGCGCCTTTATGGTAGGTGTTTTGTCGCTGCTTGATGCCCTGCTGGACATGGAGATGTCCGAGCTTGTTGAGACGCTCAGTATACAAAAGGATATGGGTGATGCGTTATTGTCACGGCGTGGATATCTGGGCCGTCAACTGGCATTGATCGAGGCGCATGAGCAAGGTGACTTTGAGACAGTATTTTCGGCACTGGCAGAACTGGGCTTTATTAGTATGAGTGAATTTACCGTAATGGAGCTTGAGGCCTTGGCTTGGGCGAGCCGTATCAGCGAAATGGTAAATTCGCCGGATTAATCGAATCATGGCTGAATAAAGCTATGTTTCCGCGCTTCTAAAGCTTGCAAGCGCTTTTAATTCGTCATGGGTAAAACCGGCTTTTTGTCTGGCCTCAAAATGAAAAGGGCCGGATATCTGCCCTGTGAAATACTGGTTAAGCAAATTGTGGAATGTTTGTTCGGAGTCCAGACCGCGTTGATCGCAAAAATACTTAAACCAGTGTGAGCCGATTTTTACATGGCCGATTTCGTCTTGCAGAATAATTTCCAGTACAGTAACCGTCTTGTCTTCGCCAGTGCTGCGTAAGCGTTTAATGATGCCGGGTGTTACATCCAGTCCTCTGGCTTCCAGAACGCGCGGCACAAGTGCCATGCGTATCATTGGATCAAAAGCCGTTTTCTTGGCCATCTCCCATAAACCGTTGTGAGCGGGAAAGTCGCCGTAGTCATGCCCGAGTTCATTAAGGCGTTCGCGCAGCAACTGAAAGTGATAGGCCTCTTCATGAGCTACGCGCAACCAGTCACTGTAAAATTGCTTGGGCAGACCTCGAAAACGATATACCGCATCCCAGGCAAGATTAATGGCGTTGAACTCGATATGCGTCACCGCATGAATCAATGCGACCAACCCGGCCTTTGT
>DOOY01000046.1 GCA_003514765.1 Nitrosomonas sp.
AGAGAAGTAACTAATCAGGAAGGTTTTTAAATGATGGGCGGTTAAAGGATATTACGGCTCCGCTAAGCAGCGTACCCCGCAAACCTGTTGCAATCAGCATGTTTGGCTCAAATCATCCTGAAAATGTCTGAAATAGACACTTTTGGCACCGACATTGGCGGTACTTTCATATTGAAAGTGGTTTTTAAAAGACTTTTGGTATCTCAGCCTTTCGATGCGAGGCCGAATTTTGGAGATAATTGCATAGCGTTTGTAACGTCTTAGCCGAGCCCCAACTTTTGTGTACCACTCTTTTCCAATGGCGCCCCAGCGTTGGACGCCCTTCAAATCTCCAAGTAAGGTCGAAGCAATTGTGTTTGACCTGACCAGAAGGAGCGTTCCACCGTCTACGGTATCCGCGGACAGAGAGCATTCAATGAAAAAGTAATGGCTGGCAATGGCGATATCGTTATCAGTAACGGTACAGATACCCGGATCGTGGCAATTGATGATGCCAGTCAGGTCACCTTTGATGAATTGGGTGGCTTACATGGGGAAATTGATCGCTGGGAAGAGAAATATTGGAAAACGAAGGAGAACGGCTTAAAGAGGAAGCGGAGTAAGCAGCATTCGACTATTTTTTTTGATGTGTGGTCTCGCGTCCGCAAGTTGGTTTTATATTTACCTTCGAAGCGACTGTATAGATACCTAAGTCCGTAATGAATTGTCGGTTTTTCCTATACAAATGCTGCTCAGGCGCAGCTCCGATGTAAATTGTGCTCCTTGCTATGTTGTCGGTGTATCGTTTCAATCTAAGCAGCAGAAAACTGAAAGCAGTCGAAGGAACCCAGCCAGTCACCCTCGATAAGCTTACCGGTATACAGATCCAGTGGGACACACCACAGTGAAAGCTGATCATTGAAGCGGAATACCGGTAATGGCCGCTCAAAATCGTTGTGTTTGGGATAAATCAGCATGAGCTGTCCTTTGCCGTCAAGGTATTTCTGGCCATAGGCAAACATTTGATAGAGATCCGCCTGCTTGATCCCATACTTATGCTCACTGGTAGAAAGTCGTTGATCGAGCAGTTTCCATTTTGCATCTAGCACAAAACAGACGCCTTTTTGTTCTATCAGAAAATCCGGTTTGAGGACAAACCAGTTTTGTACGGTTTCGTCCTCTGCCGAATCAGGAGCATGGCTGAGCAAATGACGGCGGCTTACCTGGGGAGTGAGCTTGGCACCGACAGCCAGCTGTTGTCGCAGGCAGGCCTTCAGGTAGCGTTCGAATAACTGCTCCATTGGGAACAACAGGGCAATCCCCTTGTGCTTACCTTTTTGAAAGTTGGGGTTGAGTTGCTCCAGGAGGAGGCGGCACCAGGGATTGATAATACTGTATGACTGCATCATCTTTCCATGATGCCAGTGCCCAAGTTGACGCAAAGGTTGATTTATTGGCTCTATATCGACCAATTGATGGCTAAGGGTATTGGCCAGCCGCCAGTTATCACTGTCTTTGGTTAGCTTAAAAGCAATATCCAGCGCCGTTTTTATGAGTCGATTTTCCAGCCGCTGAGGGCTGAACTCGGCGTGGCGTACATGAAAGTGGGTCGCTTTCTCAGGTGTTTGCCTGATCTGCCTGGTCATATCCAGCTGGCCTCGGATAAAACGACATTGCTCTTCAACATTCCGGTAATCAAAACGTAACCCTCTGCGCACGAGATCTGCCAGCTCCTTTAGAAACTGGCGAATCACCCATTCATGTAACGGTGTTCGCGAGCGCAACAACTCTGCGGCGCCGGCTTCACGGTGCTTTAGTCCTAGAGTTGAGCGCAACATAGTGTGCAGCAGCCGGCGCAATCTTTCCGGGCCAGTCGGAATGGCATACTCGGTTTTAGGAAGGATCTCAATGGCCTCGCCATGAGGGCTTTGCAGATAGCCCGCATAACTGCATAGCTTAAGACGTGTTTTGCCTTCGATACTGAGAAGGTCAGCACGACCTTTCCAGCCCTGCTGTAATTCGAGTAACCAGTCAAAGGTAGCCTGCGATACTACGCCAAGATCCATACTGGTTTCTCGACTGGTATCACAGGTTAAGGTGGCATACTCGCGCACCTGTATGGTCATCTCACTATGCCCTGATAGGCTTCTGCCCGAGAAAAGGCGAGCTCATTGATTTGATAACGTCGATCCACCAGCTGGTCGGCTATGTCTTGTGGAAATAGCTTTTGTAGATTGGGAAGTGGATCCTTTAGTGTTTCATTTTTAAGGGTATTTCTTGGTGTTTTATCGGTGATGATAAAGCGGTCATTCGTGTTTTCTTTGGCCGGATCATTAAGCACCCAGCCAATTCGCTGATGGTCATCAAAAAAATACTCCTGGAGCAAAGGCAATAGCTTGTCTTTAAACAGCTCTGCAAGTGCCTGCTGCCGCGCGGTCTCATCCTCAATACTTATCAGCGGGATAAAGTAACTGTGGCCAATCAGGTGCTCGGCATCCAGCATAACCTCGATACGCTGATTGATAAGAGTCAACATCTTCTCCAAATCCACATCAAATACCGAAACCCCCTCCAGTAACTGCGGTTGCGGCAGCATTTCGGTAAAGCTGAAACGACGACGCAGCGCCAGATCTAATTGGGTAAGTGACTTGTCCGCCGTGTTCATGGTGCCAATAACATACACATTATCGGGTACGGTAAATGGCGTTTTCGAGTAAGGCAGCACGGCCGTCTGCGCGTCATGTGCCCCCTTACGCTTGCTGGGCTCAAGCAAGGTGATCAACTCGCCGAAGATGCGCGAAATATTACCCCGATTAATTTCGTCGATGATCAGCACATGCGGCTTGCGCTCTGTATCTTGATTCTTCTCCGGGGCAAGTAATTGCTCAAGCTTGTTTTTGTCTACCGTGGTGTATCTCAACTCATAAAGCGTCATCTGAGACAGTGCTCTCAGAAATAGTCGTTCCATAGGCAAGCTAGGTTGGTACTGACGCAACCACTTCACCGATCTGCACTGCTGGTATCCGACTCTTTCTTCTTTTTTCAGAAATTCATAATCACCAGTGATTTCGGCGATGGCCCGGAATTTATGATTGCCGTCAGAAACAATAATCAGATCACCTTGCTTCATCACGTTCTTGAAAGTATTGACTGATGTGACGGCATAGTTATTGTTAGTTACTGCTGCTCCTTCTTTTTCCTCTAGCAGTTTCCTCACAGCCCTTCGGTCATGGCAATTGGTGAAGTCAGTATCATCACCGTAACCAAGTAGCACATAGTCTTGCTCAATACACTCGTCAAAAATATATTCTTCTGCTCCCTGAGTATTACCAAGAGACATTTTCCAGATTCGCTTGCCGTCCAAGTTAATAGCTTCATCAGATGCCGCTTGAACCTTGACATCAGCGCTGTCACACAGTTGTTTGAATATGCCGTCAACGATTTCATAGCGTATGCCACCGCTCTGCTCATCGGTATTGGCACGGATTCCTTCGATAAAGTCCTCATAAGAGAAACTCTGGTGAAAGGTAGTAAATATCACTCGCTGTTCTGCCAACAGTTGGTCGTATTTGTTTTTTACCTCCTGCCGCAATTCGGCACCAGCGTACTTGGCATACGCGTCCTGATACCACTGAGGCTCGGCGATACCCACCGCAAGCTCGGTGGTCGCGTGGGTCTTGCCGGTGCCCGGCGGACCATAGAGGATCTGATTTAGGGGTAGCATAGGAAAATCCATTTTTATTGTTAGGTTGAGAATTTTTTAGCGAAATAGCTGTATACGAAGAAGTCTGGACTGTCAGTAAGGCGATTAAATCAGCCAGCGCACTGTCCGGCTACCCGATCGGGGGTTGTTGGGCAACATCACCTGTAACCCTTGATTGGGGACCCGTGATGAGCAAATCCAACAAATTGCCCTCATCTACAACCTTGTATTGGGCATTTTTTGTTATATTCGCTCTTGAGTAATGGTTGGATTAGCCTCAATTCTGAACGCAATAGTTACCTTCAGCGTGATACCCAACAGGGCAGGATCCCCCCTTAGGGATGACGATCTTAGGGTTGTCTTTGCTTGCAACGCAAGAATTACCTGATGAGTACCATCCGTTGGGGCAGTAGCCGATTTTTGGAATTGCCGGTTTGGCATTTGGGCTAGGCACACACATGTTTCCACTCGAATAATATCCCGATGGGCAGCGTCCATTTTGATCTTGCTGTATTGGCATTACTTGCATAGTCATCACATTTCTCTTTTTGGTTTTTTAAAAGTCTGTTGACGTTTCAAAAAGAATTTTTGAATACGTCCGCTCTCAATTGTCAGATCAAAGCGTAAATAATTTATATAGCGATAGCTATTCTCAAAACATCAACAGGATTCAGGGAAATGTATAAGACGTGAAGTCTGACAACCTTGAGTGTGGTGCTTTATATTTTTGTAAATGATTGCTTGCTGTAATGTTTAAATTAATTACGACTCGAACATAGCAATCTTTACAAATAAGTATGGCCATGGAAACCATTGAAAAACTGCTTGATTGGGCAAGGGCCAACCCGTGACGGGCGGTCTGAAGGAAGCCAGGCTGGCAAAGACCAATATCGAACTTTGATCAATAAATGTGATGATTTACGATTCTTATAATCAAGCGATTAAGGAATTGACGTACGAGGTTCTTGAGGCGGTTGTTTCGTTTGATGAAGATTACCAAGTAAGGCGAAATACAGTATTAAGCGTAAATAAAAATTCGGCCGATAACTGTTTTTATAAGCACATCGTCACGCCAGCTCCGAAGTAATCTTGTCTCTGATGCATCGATGCCATAGATGCATGATGAAATAAAGCATCGTTTGTCGATCACTTCATCCGGTTTGTTTTCTAACGCACGGATTTTTTCTTCCATCTCGAACCGCCTGTGCTCAAGAGCTCCTTCCTCTGCATGCTTGCGAACATAATCAGGCGAAGTATCTCCGCGATTCCGATCAAATATCACTTTCTGTTCTCAATAAACCGCAGATACGTTCTCGGTAATGCTGTGGTAGTGCTTCTTTCTACTATGGCGATAGCCGCTCATAACCGTGGCTTATTCTTAATTTGTCGATACGGCTATATTCCTTTTGGGCCGATTCCAGATCTGAGAAAAGTTTCACCTTACTTCCATGTTTTCTGTTCATCAGCCCATACCAATGACAGTGAAGCGTATAGTTACCAAGTAAATCCTTAAATATTGCCATGGAGTAACCACGTTTTTCAATGCGGTAATCTGCTCTCACCGTTATTAACCTTCTGATCGCATTGCAGCTGCTTTCGCATATCGGATTGAAAATAATGACCTGTTCAGATGAAATGATTCACGTCTGATCCATGCAAGCTCCTTCTCCGTTTCCGCAATGAGCGGTTTTTCCCATTCCTTTGCAAAGGAATAAAGTTTTGAAAGCGTGTAGGTGTGTTTTCCTTTGCCTTTCGAGATATGTGTGTACAGTGGATATTTCTTACCATCTTTGTTACTGCTCCATTTAATCCCTGTCCAGTCGATGCGCAAATTATTTCCCTTTCGATGAATCCTTAAATTCAAATTGCTTCTGTTTTGCCACCCTGGGAATGCTTTCTCGGACTGCATCACCAGCTCCCAATGACGATCAATTATCGATGCGGCAATTTTCTCCAATTCGTCAATCCGGATTTCGATTGATTTCCAGATCGTTTCGAGGCTTTCCAAAGAATGTAGTGTTTCTGATTCAACCGTTGACACTTTTATCTCACCTGCTTTCCATGTTGGAAAAAAAACTAGCCGTATTCAAAATTTAAGATTCCAGGGTTGTTTCCTTATCAGAAAACAACCCTTATTGAGTTGTTTTCTGCCATTAAAAAACTACAAGAATTAATAAAATTTTAGTTTTTAGAAAGCCAAGAAAAATATTGATAATAAACATTTATTATCAATAATATAATTAATTTAATTTCTATAATATTTAATCAAAAAACTACTGAAATTGAAATTTCATTTCAAAAAATAAATAGAGTTATTAAAAATAAATTTCAAAAATCAGAAAATGGTAGCACGGAGATTTATCACAAAACTACCCTCGATAAATGACGTTTTCAGGGTACTTATCGGGGGTAGTTTTAATAATGACAAATTGCTAGAGTGCGATTTAGTTAAATGTTCGGCAGAATTAAACTAAAAAGTACACTCTGAGTACACTGGCGATACATTTTTAGTAAAGATAAGACACAGATCAGAGCAAAAGTACACTGGAAGTACACTGGCGGCACACATTTTTCTGATTTTGATCACTTGTCTGCCAACGCTGAGGAAACACCGACCATGTGGACTAAAAACGCGGCAAAAGTCATTGCCATGCATGACATCAAGCAATTGCTGGCTAGGAAGTGCTCTAAAAATTATTCGAAGCGGTGTGGAATCATCTTAATGAGCAAGATAGAGGCGGAAGGCACCGAATCGATTGAAGTCACGCAATCTCCACTCGGGGAGACTGAGGTAAATCGTTTGGGTGGTAACACCTGGCGCCCAGGTCGTTGAACCGAGAGGCACCTGCTACAGCGACGACTTTAAAAACTTAGCGGTGGGAGGCTTTATTTCAAGTATTCCTCGGAGAGAGAATTGAACATTGTCGGTATTGATGTTGGCTACTCAAATCTAAAGGTAGCCTATGGAAGAAACGAAACACCTTCGCCTAAAACCATACTTAGACCAGCAGGGGCGGCACCAGAAGACCGATTCGGGTCACGCCTGGACGGTAAAGATAGTGAAGAGTTTCTGAGAGTAGTGGTAAACGGTAAAAAGTTTATTGCAGGTGTATCTCCAGACCGCGCACAGATGTGGAGCCGCTCATTGCACGCTGAATATTCATCCAGCGAATCCTATCAGGCACTTTTTAAAGCGGGCCTGCTGCTGGCGGGAATGGAGCAGATAGATATGCTTGTTACTGGATTGCCTGTTTTGCAATATCTGGACGAGCAAAGAAAAAAATCACTGATAAATTACATGACTGGGATTCATGAAATATTACCAGGAAAAATAGTCGATATTAAAAAAGTGAAGGTTGTGTCACAACCAATTGGTGGGTTTCTTGATTTTATTTCAAGGAGCAACGAAGATATTGAAGATGCAAGCATACTGGTAATTGATCCTGGTTTCTTCTCAGTAGATTGGGTCGTAATCAGTAATGATGAAATACATAAACATTCATCTGGCACGAGCCTGACCGCATCATCCGTTTTGCTGGAAGAAGCTTCTGCCCTGATCAGTAAAGATCATGGAACCGGAATAAGTGCTGAGATGCTGGAAAATGCCATACGGCAAAATAAGACAACCATCATGGTTCTTGGTCAGAGAATCGAAATTGCACCTTATTTGCGTATTGCCAGAAAATCAATTGGTCCCGTAATCACAGAAGAAATTCAGAAGTCTTTGCGTAATGAGAACAAAATGGTTGACATAGTAGTGATGGTTGGCGGGGGTGCGACTTTTTTTATGGAAGCGGTAAAGGAAGCTTTTCCAAGATTAAAAATTCTGTTGACGCAGGATGCAGTTTTTTCAAACTGTCGCGGATTCTGGATGCTCGGCGCAGCCAGTGAATAATTAATGGATAAAAGAATAAGAATAATACTGAGCCTTGATTTTGATTCAAATCCAGAGTTATTTGCAGAAGCAAAAAGACTGCCTGCAAGAGCAAGATCTGAAAGAATAAGAACCCTGGCAACAGTCGGAATAGCATTATGCTCTGGTATGCGGAACACAAAGATTAGTGTTGATGATAAACCGGGGGAAGTTGCGGAACCAGTAGTGCTGAATAAAAATCAGCGAGCAATGAAGATCGCAAGGAAACTTGCGAATTGTGATTAGAAATTAGCAAGGGTTTGATATTTTAAATAAATCATTCCTTATTCTGTAAAAGCCAAACCTTTTTTTCGAGAGTATTTATTTTTTCGGAATCCTTGATTATCAAGGATAGCTTTTCAAGAATCGAATTCCGCAAGTCCTCATCAAAATCAAGATTAATGATTTGTATTTCAAGTTCTCGAAGCCGGGATGCGAAGGACTGGGGATCAGAATGATTTTTGCTTATTGTGATAGTCATATCGCCTACGCCGGTTAATAACCAATGGATATTAAGACCAGCTTTAGCTAATGCTAATAAGGAATTACCACCAGGAACACACGACCCTCCTTCACACTTGCGAATAGTAGTAATACTTGTATCTGTGAATTTAGACAATGCTATTTGTGTTAGTCCCAATGATTTTCGCCACTGACGTAATCTAAAAGAAATATCTTGTTTGCTGTCCAAATTAACCACAATTGTTATAGAAGTAATAATTAAAAACAAATAAACCTAAAACAGACAAAAAATCAATTTTTTTATATAAAAAGCGTATTATTTGATAATGTAGTGAATAAAAAATGTTTTTTCTTTAGAGAAAGGATAAATATGAATGAGATACATTCCATAAACTTTAGGTATCTTTTGATAGTAAAAGAGATGTCGAATAACACAGAATCAGGTGAACTGGCTATGGGTGTATCAAGTAATCTTCTGAAAATAATCTCACAAATGAGCTATGAACAAATAGAAGAACTTGCAAAATACTCAGGAGTAAGTCTTCTAGGTTTCAGGCTTCGCGAAGAAGAAATAGAAAAATTTATAAAAATGACAAACGCATTTAAAACAAATTATATCTTATCAATTCAAGAAACGAGAGAGATTGAATGCTAAGAGCTGAAAATATAGAGGACTTAGAAAATGCCTGCGAATTAGTAAAAAAGGGAATGCGATTGACTGTAGTTCAGAAAATAACCGGAGTTAATATAAAGTTATTAAGAAGATTATGGCATGAATTACGTTCAGACGCACCCAGTCGGGGTTTGATAAAACACTCAGTATTGGGGGCTATATCTAGCTACGCAGACGCATCGAATATAGCTGGTTTTTTAGCTATATACAAAAACATTACAAAAAAACGAGGGTTATCAAATTATTTTGAAGTTGACTCCAAAATATTGCTTGATGCGCTTCGAGATTTTGAATTGATATGCAAAACGCACCTTGACATTAACACAGCATATTTTGCTGTGAGAGACGTTGGGGCAGGGGTCGTAACAATGATTAATTGCCAGTGTTGCCGAGCAGCGTATGTATACAAGTATGAGCATAGAATGGGTAATGAATACACAAAAAAATGCCCTTTCTGTAAAACTATGCCAGTAATAAAAAATGTAAATGTTCCAAACATCAATAGGCAAAACATAGCTCCGAACATCAGCTACCCCGCCCTAAGGAGTGGGGTTTGTAAAAGCCAGGTTGACCAGCGGAAGCCGTAACCAGTCGACTACCAGTGTAACAGGTCGTTAAAACCCACCACTGAGTGCTTCCTCAGTTCGTCGCTCTGGAAGGGATAGGTCATGTTGGAGCTCGAAGGTTTATTTCATCACTGTAAAGTGAGAACGAGTATGCTCTTCCGGAGGGGAGCTACATCGAAAGATGTACGTAACCAGGCACCTAAAAGCAGGCCCTATCCCTCCCTACTATGCATGATAGAGCTTATCGCGCAATTAGATGAAGCCACTGCCGCAAATGGTGCAAAAATAATAATTAACGTTTTTATAGATATATAGATATATAGA
>DOOY01000029.1 GCA_003514765.1 Nitrosomonas sp.
TGTTTACTTTCCGATACAAAAGTTTGAAAAAATTTCTCCGAGCAAGTCATCCGCGGTGACGCGCCCGGTAATTGAGGATAAAGCGTCCTGTGCGAGCCGGAGTTCTTCAGCGAGCAATTCCCATTCTGATTCATTACTGCTGTGCACCCACGCCGCATTCAAATGGCTTTTTGCATCCTCGAGCGCTTCCAGGTGGCGCTGTCTCGCCATAAAAAGTCCCTCGCCAGCTTGACCGGTTTGCCAGCCTGCTGCGTGCAGGATTTGTTCACGCAGCAGTTCAACGCCTGCGCCTGTTTTTGCGGATAGATACACTTCGACCGCGTGTTCGTTTGTCTCGATTGCGGGTGTTTGGCCGGTCAGATCGATTTTGTTGAAAACCGTGATATGCGGCTTGTCGATGGAAAACGCCTGCAGTATATCGTTGTCTTCATCCGGCACTGCGCGGCTGCTGTCGATCAGGCGAATGAGAATGTCCGCATCCTTGACTGCGGCTTGCGTGCGCGCTATTCCTTTTTGTTCAACAATATCGTCGGTTTCCCGCAAACCGGCGGTATCGATGATATGAACCGGCACACCCTTTAGGGCGATCAGTTTTTGTATGCTGTCACGCGTGGTACCGGGAATCTCGGTAACGATGGCGACATCGTCTTCGGCCAACTGATTGAGCAGGCTGGATTTGCCGACATTCGGCGCGCCGACCAAGACTGCCTTGATACCTTCCTGTAACAGATTGCCCTGGCGTGCGGAAGAGAATACATGTTCGAATTGCTGGTTGATGGCGCTCAGCCTTTCTTTGACCTCCTGACCGTACAGACCTTCAATTTCTTCTTCAGGGAAATCAAGCGTGGCTTCGATAAACATCCGCAGCGTGGTTAATGACCGGACCAGTTCATCGATTGTGATTGAAAAACGGCCCTGCAGGGAGCGCACGGCGCAACGCGCAGCTTCACTGGAACTGGCTTCAATGATGTCGGCAACACTTTCGGCTTGCACCAGATCGATTTTTTCATTCAGATAGGCGCGCAGCGTGAATTCGCCCGGTTGCGCCATGCGTGCGCCGCAAGCCAGGCACTGGTTGAGCAGTAAATTCATAATGGCAGGCCCGCCGTGTCCTTGCAGTTCCAACACGTCCTCACCGGTATATGAATTGGGCGCAGGAAAATAAAGCGCAATGCCCTGATCAATGACTTGTCCTTGCATATCGAGAAATTGACTCAATTGTGCGTGGCGCGGCTCAGGGAGTTTACCCAGTATGCTTTGGGCGAGTGAAGTCAGGTTTTTACCCGAAATGCGGACTATACCGACACCACCTCTGCCGGGCGGCGTTGCGATTGCAGCAATAATATCCGGTTGATCCAACATGCCTCTTATTGCTTAAACGGGAAAACCAAATACAGCCAATGCTTCAATGCACCGGCTGCTATTCGGTTATCGTGACAACTACTTTTTTTTACCTTTCCTGCCTTTGCCTCGCCGGGGTTTTGGCTTGGGTTGTGCCTGGGCAGGCGCAGGGGATGCTTTTGCTGCAACTGCTGTTTCCTTGCTTTCTATCACTTCAGCATCTTCGATATCTTTTTCATCTTTTGCGGTTATATCATCAGAATGCGTCAGTTGTTTGGTTTCTTCAAGATCATCGGCTTCTGTTTCGTCTGCGGCCGCGCCTTTACTTCTCCCCTTGCCTTTGCTCTTCTTCTCTTCCTCTGCCTCCGCTTTATTTTCAAGCATGCGCGTAATCTGCCATTGCTGCGCGATGGACAGAATATTGTTACACAGCGAATAAAGTACTAAACCGGCCGGGAAGAAAAAGAAAAATATACTGAAAGCAACCGGCATAATCTGCATGATTCTTGCCTGAATCGGATCAGTTGGTTTGGGGCTCAGTTTCGACTGTATGTACATAGACACACCCATTATCAATGGGAGTACATAATATGGATCAGGAACCGACATATCGGTAATCCATAAAGCCAGCGGTGCGTAACGTAATTCAACTGCGGCAAGCAATGTCCAGAACAATGCAATAAATACCGGAATCTGAACAAGAATCGGCAAGCAACCGCCCATCGGATTGATTTTTTCCTGTTTATAAAATTCCATCATTGCTTGATGCATACGCTGACGGTCGCCGGCATATTGTTCGCGAATACGCTGCAGTTTTGGTGTGACCACGCGCAACTTCGCCATGGAGCGGTAACCGGCTGCCGACAGCGGGAAGAACAACAGTTTGACTGTCAACGTTAACAGGATAATGGCGATACCCCAGTTATCCACATAGGAGTGGTAAAAAGAAAGCAGCCAGAACAACGGTTTTGCTAATACCGTCAGCCAGCCATAATCAACGGTTAAATCCAGGCCGGGAGATAATTCAGCCAGTTTCTTCTGTTCCTGCGGTCCCGCATAAAAGGGCATAGTTATGCTTTGGGTCTGTCCGGGCTCGACTGCACCGACAGGCGCAATAACACCGGCTGTGTACTGGTTGTGCGCCAACCGCTTGACATAGTATTCCCGGGGTGTTCCCTGCTCAGGCAGCCACGCTGTCAGGAAATAATGCTCCAGCATGGCTATCCAGCCATCATCGGCATTGGTTGGATACTCCGCTTTGTTTTTATCCAGATCGGAAAACTTAACTTTGAGGAATTTTTCTTCTTCAGTGTAGAGCGCCGGACCGGTGTAGGAATGCACCAAAAAGCCTTGCCCCGCCGGTTCTTTAGAATCCCGCATCATCTGGAAATAAGAGAACGGCAGGATGGTGGAATCGCTGCGATTTTCAATTTCAAACGAAACATCAATAACATATGTGCCGCGGTGAAAAGTGTATATCTTGGCAACCTGGATGCCGTTTACTTCAGGCGCCAGCAACCGGACACTCACACTGTCTTCACCGGGTCGCAGTTCGTAATTGTACTTGTTTGAATCTACGGTATATTTTGTTTTATGGCTTGGCAGCCCTTCGCCGATTAGTCCAGATTGTGAAATCTGGAAACGGGCAGACTGATCAAGTAACAATTCATAAGGCCTGGTTTCATCCTCCCTGG
>DOOY01000028.1:0-140 GCA_003514765.1 Nitrosomonas sp.
ATGGGCATATTGATTTGCTGGCAACGGCTTCTGACTGTCGCCGGCAAACGCCGTGGCTGATGCGACACCAGAATAAACAAAGTTTTTTCAGGCGGTTCTTCGAGTTTTTTTAATAAAGCATTGGCAGCGGCGGCATTCAT
>DOOY01000028.1:248-21698 GCA_003514765.1 Nitrosomonas sp.
CGGCGGCATTCATGGCTTCCGCCGGATAAATCAATACGATTTTGTAACCGTCCTGATGACCTGACAAATACACCAGGTCGTTCAGTCTGCGGATCTGATCAATGCCGATCTGCTGACCCGGTTTTTTTTTCGTTTTCCCACGGGCGTCCTGGTCATCGGCATCTTCGCGCGCCGAAGCATCCGCATGCACGGTATGATCATTCAGGACTGCGGACAATGCCTCCGGCAAAACCTGCGTAAAATTTGGATGCGTTTGTTGCTCAAACCAGCCGCAACTGGCGCATTTATCGCAAGCGGCATTGTCCGCATCCGGACGCATGCACAGTAGCGATTTGGCCAGAAAACGGGCAAATGTGAATTTCCCAATGCCTTTTTTGCCTTTCAGCAATAAAGCATGGCAACGAAACGCGCGGTGACCCACTAGTTTCCGCCCTATTTCCTGTTGCCAGATCAACAGCTTATTCATCGGTTTTTGCATCAAATAACTTTTCCAGTGCCTGCTCCACTGCAGCACTGACAGCGGTTACAGACTGGCATGCATCAATGACCTGAATGCGCTTTGGAAACTGCTCCGCGCGTGCGAGGTAAGCATCGCGCACGCGTTGAAAGAAATCCTGCCGTTCCTGTTCAAAACGATCCAGTGTTTTCACCGAACTGACACGCTGCTGTCCCAGTTCAACAGGCACGTCAAAATAAAACGTCAAATCCGGTTGTAAAGTATCTTGTACCCACTGTTCCAATAAAGCGAGCTTTTCCCATTCCAACCCCCTGCCGCCACCTTGATAGGCAAAACTCGCATCGGTAAAACGATCGGAAATAACCCAGTCACCATTTTCCAATGCAGGCATGATGACTTTATCAAGATGTTCGCGCCGCGCTGCAAACATAAGCAAAGCTTCAGTTTCCGAATGCATGGTAACGGACTGGTCGAGCAACAGCATGCGCAGTTGTTCACCCAGTATCGTGCCGCCCGGCTCCCGGGTCACGACAACCGACAATCCTTTCTGCTGTAATAATGCGGCCAGCAATTCAAGCTGCGTTGATTTGCCCGCGCCGTCAATACCTTCAAGTGTGATGAATTTACCGGACTTCATGATCAGAATTATAGAGAATATGCGTTGTTATCAGGTATCATTCAATCAAACGCGCATGATTTCACACTGATTAATTTGAACAATCCCATGGAAATTGATTCCGGCGGCCGCCTCCACCGCCCTGACGGCGGCTTTCAATTTATCGCTTCTCCCAATTGTGACGACCGCCCGGAAGGCGTCGAAATCACTTTGCTGGTCATACATAACATCAGTCTGCCACCCGGTGAATTTCGCGGTAATGGTATCATTGATTTTTTCACCAACCAACTCAATCAACAGGCACATTCCTATTACGCGACCATCGCCGGATTAAAAGTATCCAGTCATTTCTTAATCCGCCGTGACGGCGAAATCATTCAGTTTGTACCCTGCCAGCGCCGCGCCTGGCATGCCGGCGCATCACGCTGGCGCGGCCAGGAACGGTGCAATGATTTTTCTATCGGTATCGAACTCGAAGGCAGCGACACCACACCATTCACGGATGCACAATATAGTGCATTGGCTTCGCTGACCCGGTGTATATGCAAACATTATCCGATTGCGGATATCACAGGGCATGAAGTTATTTCGCCGAAAAGAAAAACGGATCCCGGCCCAAACTTTGATTGGCAGGCTTATGCAAATTTAATTGGGAATGGCGACAATGTAATAAATCAAACAAATCAGTTTTCTATTGCTGTAAGCCCCATAACAGTGCAGAATTAACCTTGACACCTATACGGATAAGTAGAATATCAGTTTGCACCTCGCATTCAGGTACAATATTGGCGACAGATCATTTTTAATATGACAAAAGGAGCTTTTCATGGCGAGTTCGAGTAATGCACTTTGGATAGGCGGGATCGTTATCGTGGCCGCTTTAACAGCGGTTGAACTGATATCTTCGCGAGACGATGACGACTCGGCTAAATCTGTTGATAGCAGCGCGGCGCCTGCTTCGCCGCAGCAGGATGGCGGCCAGATTGCTATGGGCGCGGCAGACACGGCAGGAAACCGTGATGCCGAAAATGAATCTGCATATACCGAGATGTTTCAGTCCGATCCTGAATACGACTCTGAATCTGAATTTGCTTCAGATTTAATTGTTGATCTGGACAATCCGGAAGCGAACGTTGCAGTTGCAACCGACCATTTAAAAAGCCTGCAGGATGAAATTGAAACGAATGCTGCAGATATGAGCGATACGCTGAATCAACTGGACGAATCGTTGACTGCGGCGACCCCGGCGCAACCAGCCGAGGACGAACTGGCAGATATACGGCCATTGAGCGATGCGGTTGACGAAGCAGATGAAATGCAATCCACGGCACCGCATGCTGTTTCACAACATCTGGCCGCTGCTGAAGAAGCCATCAAAGCGCTGCGCATGACTACACCAGCAGGCGATAACGCTTACGAACATTATCAAGCCGTGCTGGCAGTCGATCCGGATAATGCCAAGGCGCATGCCGGCATACAGAAAATGGTCGATATGTATGTTTATTTAATCGAGAAAGCTGTTGCAGAAGATGAACTGGACAAAGCCAGGGTTTATTTGCAACGTGCAGAAAATATCAAACCAGGCTCACCAAAACTAAGAAATCTGCGCGCTGAACTCAACTGATCCTGTATAACATTTTTCCAGTCACACAGGTTAACTTAATTTTTTCTTGAGGATGGCATTTACTTGTGCCGGATTGGCTTTACCTTTGGTTGCTTTCATGACCTGGCCGACCAGTGCATTAAATGCCTTTTCCTTGCCGTTTCGATAGTCGGCAATCTGCTGTTCATTGGCCGCCAGCACTTCGTCGACCAGTTTTTCAATTGCGCTGTCATCTGAAATCTGTTTCAGTCCCTTGGCTTCAATAATGGCATCGACATTCTGGTCTAACTCGCCCGACCACATACATTCGAAAACCGTTTTGGCCGCTTTACCGGAAACGGTACCATCATGGATACGCGCTAATAACGCAACCAGTTTTTCCGGCGTAACCGGGCAGGCTGAAATGTCCATATCTTCTTTGTTCAGCTGCGCACTGATTTCACCCATGATCCAGTTGGCGCAAAGTTTGGCCTGTGCGGGCAATTGCTTCGTAACGGCTTCGAAATAATTCGCCATTTCGCGCGAACTTGTCAGCACTGATGCATCATAGGCGGACAAATCATACTCAGAAATATAACGCTTGCGCCGTGCTTGCGGCAATTCAGGCAAAGTACTTTTCAGCTGATCGATCCACGCGGGTGAAATTTCAACCGGCAGCAAGTCCGGGTCAGGGAAATAACGGTAATCGTTGGCGTCTTCCTTGCTGCGCATCGTGCGTGTCTCATCCTTATTGGCATCGTATAATCGTGTTTCCTGCCGGATTGTGCCGCCATCTTCCAGAATATCTATTTGCCGGTCGACTTCAAAATCAATCGCTTTTTCCAAAAAACGGAACGAGTTCAGATTCTTGATTTCGCAACGCGTACCGAACTGTTCGACGCCGCGTGGCCGCACCGACACATTGGCGTCGCAACGAAATGAGCCTTCCTGCATATTGCCGTCGCAAATACCTATCCAGCGCACCAGTGCATGCAGCGTTTTTGCATACGCAACCGCTTCTGCGCTGCTGCGCATGTCGGGCTCCGAAACAATTTCCAGTAACGGGGTACCTGCGCGGTTCAGATCGATACCGCTCATACCATGAAAATCCTCATGCAACGACTTGCCGGCATCTTCTTCAAGATGCGCACGTGTCAAACGGACGTCTTTCTCTGTCTCACCTACTTGAATGCGGATAGTACCGCCTTCTACAATGGGTAGCTCATATTGGCTGATCTGGTAACCTTTGGGTAAATCGGGATAAAAGTAATTTTTGCGCGCAAAAATTGAAGGTGAATTAATTTTTGCGCCGACCGCAAGACCCAATTTGATTGCGCGTTCGACAGCACCGCGATTTAAAACCGGTAATACACCGGGCAGCGCCAGATCTACTGCGCAGGCTTGCGTATTCGGCATCGCGCCATAAGCAATTGGTGCGCCCGAAAAAATTTTGGATTGCGTAGACAGTTGAGTATGTACCTCAAGACCGATGACAATTTCCCACTGCATGTTTGATTTTCCGACTAGATAAAAATGATTTGGATGAGATAGCTTTATATTTATAAATCAGGAATTTGCTGGTGCCAGTCTGTAACCAGCTGATATTGATGCGCGGCATTCAACATCCGCGCCTCGGTAAAATAATTGCCGATAACATGTAAACCTACCGGCCTGTTTTTTTCGCCGAATCCAATGGGAATCGACATACCCGGCAACCCCGCCAGACTGGCAGCGCTGGTATAAATATCCGACAAATACATTTGTATCGGATCACTGCTTTTCTCGCCGATATCAAATGCAACCGTTGGCGCCGTCGGCCCCATGATGACATCGCACTGTGTGAATGCGCGCTTAAAATCCTCTGCGATCAACCGGCGTAACTTTTGCGCCTTGATATAGTAGGCGTCATAATAACCGTGCGAGAGTACATAAGTACCTATCAGGATACGGCGTTTCACTTCGGCGCCAAACCCTTCCGCCCGGCTTTTGCGGTACATGTCCCCAAGATCTTCATAGGCTTTCGCACGGTAACCATACCGCACGCCATCAAAGCGCGACAGATTACTGGAAGCTTCCGCAGGTGCCAGCACATAATAGACCGGAATGGATAGCGGTGAATTCGGCAGCGATACTTCAAGCGTTTCTGCGCCGAGCTTACGATATTCATCCAATGCCTGCCCGACTGCTTTTTCAACGTCGCTACTCATGCCCTTGGCGAAATATTCTTTTGGCAATCCAATGCGCAGGCCGGATAACGGTTTTTCCAGGTCGCGCGTATAATCTTCTGCTTCGCGCTGCAAACTGGTTGAGTCGCGCGCGTCGAATCCAGTCATCACATTGAGCATCAGCGCCAGGTCTTCAGCGGATTTTGCCATAGGACCGCCTTGGTCAAGACTGGATGCAAAAGCGATCATGCCATAACGTGATACCGTGCCATACGTGGGTTTGATACCCGATATGCCGCACAAGGCTGCGGGCTGCCGAATTGAGCCGCCGGTATCGGTGCCGGTTGCAACCGGCGCCATGCGCGCGGCAACCGCGCATGCCGAACCCCCTGAACTACCCCCCGGCACGGCGGCCACATCCCAAGGATTCCTGACCGGTCCATAAAACGAAGTTTCATTACTCGAACCCATGGCAAACTCATCCATGTTGGTCTTGCCGATATTGACCGCACCTGCCTGATTAAAACGCTCAATCACACCCGCATCATAAGGCGAGACAAAGTTGGACAGCATTTTAGAGCCACAAGTCGTCCGCCATCCTTTTGCGCAGAAAATGTCCTTTTGCGCCACCGGAATACCTGTCAAAGGACTGGCTTTACCCGCCGCAATTTTCTGGTCGGCTATGCGTGCCTGTGCCAGCGCCTTTTGATTGTCAACCGTTATGAATGCATTGTATTGCGGATTCAGCTGTTTGATGCGTTCCAAAAATTCGGCTGTTAATTCCACGCTCGAAATTTCTCTATCCGCCAGCCGTTTGGATAACTGCTTAAGACTGTCATTAAACATGGTATTTACTAATCGGGAGGTATAGAATACGAAGGTTGCGAGATTGTTGTTATAATTTTATATTAACTGAGTCCTATTCATCAGAATAGAACGATCGGATTAATAGCGAAGCGGCATTTTAAACCGGATTTTTTCAGATAACATTATTCAAAACTTGCTTGATCATTTATTCAATCACTTTTGGCACAAGATACAGCCCCTCTTCGACCTGCGGAGCTACGGATTGAAAGAGTTCGCGCTGATCAGATTCAGTCACGACATCTTCACGCAATCGCTGCACCACATCTTGCGCATGAGACATCGGCTCAATCCGGGATGTATCGACAGCCTGCATGGTTTCAATCAGATTAAAAATATCGGATAACTGCACCAATGTCGCTTTTGCCTCATCTTCACTGACCTTGATATAAGCAAGCTCAGCAATTTGTTTTACATCATTAACAGATAAAGTCATATAGAATGAGAATCTTATATTTAGGGATGTAATAGGGTATCATGACGCCGTTTATTTGGCGTATCAATTTTTACTGATTTTTTAATTTTATATGTCCATCATCATTTTTAATAACGGATATTGCCACTATGTTTAATTTTCTGAGCAACAATTTTCTGGGCAGCTATTTCTCTACAGATATGGCAATTGACCTGGGCACGGCCAATACGCTGATTTACGTCCGCGGTCAGGGTGTTGTACTTGACGAACCATCTGTAGTGGCTATTCGCGAAGAAAGTGGTACAAGCGGAAAAAAAATGATTCAACAGGTTGGCCTGGCAGCCAAGCAGATGCTGGGCCGCACACCCGGCAATATCACAGCCATCCGACCCATGAAGGATGGCGTTATCGCCGATTTCACCGTGACCGAACAAATGCTCAAAATGTTCATACGGAAAGTCAATCCACCGCGTCTTTTTTCCGCCAACCCCCGCATTGTCATTTGCGTTCCCTATGGCTCCACGCAAGTTGAACGCCGCGCCATCCGCGAAGCAGCATACGGCGCCGGCGCACGCAAGGTGGAATTGATTGAAGAACCCATGGCAGCTGCGCTAGGCGCAGATATGCCGGTGGAATCACCAACAGGATCCATGGTGGTTGACATTGGCGGCGGCACGACTGAAGTCGGCATTATCTCATTGGGTGGTATCGTATATTCAAACTCGGTACGTGTGGGCGGTGACAAATTTGATGAAGCCATTATTAATTATATTCGCCGCAATTACGGCATGCTGATTGGAGAAGTGACGGCGGAATTCATTAAAAAGGAAATCGGTTCTGCGTTTCCAGGTTCCGAAGTGCGCGAAATTGAAGTCAAGGGACGCAATCTGGCAGAAGGCATTCCGCGCAGTTTTACCATTTCAAGCAACGAAATCCTGGAAGCTTTGACAGAACCGCTGAACAATATAGCCAGCGCTGTCAAGACTGC
This sequence comes from Nitrosomonas sp., assembly GCA_003514765.1. Taxonomy (GTDB): domain Bacteria; phylum Pseudomonadota; class Gammaproteobacteria; order Burkholderiales; family Nitrosomonadaceae; genus Nitrosomonas. The sequence continues at coordinate 7,336 of DOOY01000028.1, forward strand.
GCTGGAGCATACTCCCCCTGAACTTGGCTCAGATATCGCCGAAAAAGGCATGGTCATGACCGGCGGCGGCGCGTTGTTACGCGACATTGACCGCCTGATTATGGAAGAAACCGGTCTGTCGGTGATTATTGCAGATGATCCCCTGTCCTGTGTAGCGCGGGGAGCCGGCATTGCACTGGAAAACATGGATCAATCTATCGGTATTTTTGCCAGTGATTAACGATAACCCTCGGCTTAAATGAGCACACGTTAATTCAATGAGTCGAATACGTGAATACGGCTCATTCCAACAACGGGAGGTTTCTTGCATTATTTGCGAACCTAACACAGTATTAGCGGCTTTATGCGCAAGCCTCTCAGAGACTGATTTTTTGCAGTACTGAATAAAATGGATTCAACTCCTCAGTTTTTCAGGCACGGCCCCGGCCCATTTGCCCGGTTAATGTTTTTTGTTCTTTTATCATGCTTGCTCATGGCTGAAGACTTACGCCTCAAAGTTTTTCCTGAGTTCCGCCAGGCAATTGCAATCATGATTTATCCATTGCAAAAAGCAGCGCTCTCTCCATCCGCCACGCATGATCTGATTAAGCAACTGATCGGTAATTTTCATCTGCTTGAAGAAAACACTCATCTGAGAGAACGCTATCTTCGCGACAGTGAAAAGCTTTTGCGTTTACGCGCATTGGAAGCCGAAAACAAGCACTTACGCAAACTCCTCGGTGCCGTCAACACAATTGAAACCAAAACAACAGCCAAAGCAGTCATGGCTGAAATTCTCTATACGCCCCGCGATCCGTTCAGCCACAAAATCACCTTGAATAAAGGCAGTCTGCATCATATTCAGGCAGGTCAGATCGTAATCGACAACAAAGGCATTATCGGACAAATCACCCAGGTTTATCCATTGGCAGCAGAAGTAACGCTGATCACCGACAAAGACCATTCTGTTCCGATACAAATAGTACGTAACAATATCAGAACCGTGATCTCGGGTACCGGAAAAAACAATGAAATTGAATTACGCTATCTATCTGTTAACACAGACATCCGGGAAGGCGATTTACTGGCCACTTCAGGAATAGGCGGGGTATATCCGCGCGGACTGCCGGTAGCCACTGTTTCAGAAATCAAGCGCCACCCTGCAGATAACTTTGCACGGATAACCGGCACTCCGATTGCAGGTGTCGACCGCAATCGACAGGTATTAATTTTATCCTTCTCTGCCGCTTTACCTGACTTACCTGAAAAACTCATCAAGGAATCGAGCATTGAGCCTAAAAATAATCGATGAATCGAAAATACATCCAAACAAATATGTCAGCCGGGACATGCTTGCCCCTGCAAAATTATGGTATGTACTTCTCAGTATCGCTTTGGCTTTGATTCTGAATTTTATTCCGTCACAATCATTTTTACTCACAGCCCGTCCTGATTTTGCGGCGCTGGTCATACTTTTCTGGAGCATCAACCAACCGCAGCGGATGGGAATGAGTCTTGCTTTTTGCATCGGCTTAATGATGGATGTTCATAATGCCGGGATATTGGGTCACCATGCACTCGCCTATTGTGTTATTGTTTATATTGCATCCGTTTTTCGTCGCAGATTGAAAATTTTCAATTTAATACAACAAGCACCTCAAGTCGGCCTGATTCTTCTAATTATGCAGGGGCTCCTTGTATTAATTGCATTACTGAATGGTTCAAATTTACCAGACTGGGCGTTCTTTCTGGCATCACTCACCGGCGCCATTGTTTGGCCTCTCATCGCTTTTATATTGAGTATACCGTTAAGGCCCGGGTCCGATTCTGAAGCAATATGAGACCCACAGTAGAACTGAGAAACCACCCGCTCGAGTTATATAAATTCCGCAGACGCCTGGCCTTCAGCGCCGGATTTATATTGTTGCTGTTTCTCGTTCTGCTTTCCCGGTTTTTTTATTTGCAGGTGACACAGGGCGAGCATTACCATACACTGGCTGAAGCGAATCGGATTTCCATTGCGCCACTGGTGCCCAATCGCGGTTTGATTCTCGATCGAAACGGTAAAATACTTGCTCAAAATTATTCCACTTACACGCTGGAGATCACGCCCAATAAAATTCAAGACCTTGAAACCACACTTGAAGAATTGACTACCATTATTGAAATCACACCAAGCGATCTGGAACAATTCCGAAAATTACTCAGGGAGAACAGGCGTTTTAAAAGCCTTCCTATTCGCAATCGCTTAACTGACGAAGAAGTGGCCCGTTTTGCCGCCCATCGTTATCGTTTTCCAGGCATCGAAATTCAGGCGCGCATTCTACGCTATTATCCCTATGGTGAATTGGCTTCCCATGTCGTCGGATATATCAGCCGCATTAGCGATAAAGATCTCGAGCATCTGGAACAATCCGGCGAACTTGATAATTACCGGGGCTCCCATTTTATCGGCCGCATTGGTATTGAACAAAGTTATGAAAATGAATTGCATGGCATCACTGGTTTTGATGAAGTTGAAACCGATGCAGCCGGCCGTTCCATCCGGGTGTTGTCACGCACGCCACCGGTATCCGGCAATAATCTGCTGCTTACACTGGATATCGATTTACAGCGGATTGCAGACAATGCTTTTGGCGATCGTCGCGGTGCCTTAGTCGCAATTGATCCCAATAATGGAGAGGTACTTGCATTCGTCAGCAAACCTGGATTTGATGCTAATTTATTCGTTGGCGGCATTGATCATAAAAACTGGAATTTATTAAACAATTCAATTGACAGACCCCTCAATAACCGTGCTTTACGCGGCGTTTACCCGCCGGGCTCGACATTCAAGCCTTTTATGGCATTGGCTGCGCTCGAGCTGGGACTGCGCTCGCCAGGATACGCTATCAGTGACATCGGTTATTTCACCCTGCCGGGATCGGAACGCCGTTATCGTGACTGGAAAGTCGGCGGACATGGCCGGGTAGATCTGCATAAATCACTGGTCGTATCTTGTGACACTTACTATTACAGCCTCGCGCACGATATGGGTATTGATCGTATACATAACTATATCAAGCAGTTTGGACTGGGAAAGAAAACGGGAATCGACATTTTTGGTGAAATTGAAGGACTGCTGCCTTCACGAGAATGGAAAATGCGCAGGCATAATCAGAAATGGTACGCAGGTGATACCATATCAGTGGGGATCGGTCAGGGTTATGTGCTGACGACACCACTGCAGCTCGCATTTGCCACCGCGATCATCGCCAATCATGGGACAGCTTATCAACCACATTTCGTTAAACAAATTACCAGCAGTCAAGCCGACACCGCGCGCGCACTGTCCAAGCAAAAATTATTCACAATTGATCATCAGCCGCAGAATATGGAATTAGTGCGCAAGGCTATGGTAGATGTGACGCGGCCAGGCGGTACAGCTGCAAGCGCTGCTGCAGGGGCTGAATATACGTTTGCAGGAAAAACGGGCACTTCACAGGTGATCGGCATCAAGCAAAATGAACGGTATAAGGAAGAGCTTGTCGCTGAACGTCACCGTGATCATGCCATGTTTGTCGCCTATGCACCCGCCGAAAATCCAACCATTGCTTTAGCCATCCTGGTCGAAAACGGCGGGAGCGGTGGCGCCACCGCCGCGCCGATTGCACGACAAGTGCTTGATTATTTTTTACTCGGCAAAATACCCGTTTCAAAAGAAGCGGAAAGTGCGGCAGTATCTGAACATACGCATGACCATTAGGCAAAAACATGTCCAACCTATCCAATTCAAAATTAAAAATGTCTGCGTTTGAACTCGGTAAATTATGGCATTACTTAACGCGTTATATCGACGGCTTTCTGTTGTCAGGCATTTTAATTCTGATGATCATTGGGCTGATCACACTCTATAGCGCTACTGGCGGTGACATCAGCAAAATCAGCAAGCAGGCGGCTCATATGTTGATTGCTTTATCAATTATGTGGCTGGTAGCCAATATTCCTTTACAGCAAATAATGCGACTTGCGCTCCCCCTGTATTTACTTGGTTTCATTTTGTTAATCGGGGTTGCGCTCTTTGGAGAAATCAACAACGGCGCGCGCCGTTGGCTGAATATCGGCATAACGCGTATTCAGCCATCTGAAATTATGAAGATAGCTGTGCCGCTTATGATGGCATGGTATTTTGACAAATATGAAATTACGTTACGGATAAGAGATTATTTTGGCGCCACGGTCATTCTGTTACTGCCTGTTTTGCTGATCTTACGTCAACCGGACCTGGGAACAGCTTTATTAATCGCAGCCAGCGGATTCTATGTATTATTCCTGGCCGGCTTATCATGGCGGGTAATTGGGGGGTTGACTGTTGCTGCGATCGGTAGTGTTCCAATATTTTGGTCATTTATGCATGATTATCAGCGTCAACGTGTTCTAACACTGCTGGACCCTTCACAAGACGCGCTCGGTGCCGGCTATCACACCATTCAGTCATCCATTGCCATTGGCTCAGGCGGCATTGTTGGCAAGGGCTGGCAGAACGGAACACAAACTCAACTGGATTTTTTACCGGAACAAAGTACCGACTTTATTTTTGCCGTTTTTTCAGAAGAATTTGGCTTAATTGGCAATTCTCTATTATTATTACTCTATTTAATCGTCATTGGACGTTGCATGGTTATTACCGCAAATGCATCAACGCAATTCACACGGCTCATAGCCGGCTCAATTACGCTCACATTCTGTACCTATATTTTTGTAAATATGGGCATGGTGAGCGGTGTTCTGCCTGTTGTCGGTGTACCATTGCCTTTGATCAGTTATGGCGGTACAGCTCTGGTAACAATGTTACTGGGCTTTGGCATTTTAATGAGTATACAAACACATCCTAAACTCGTAAAAACATGATAAATAAAAAATTAACACCTCATAACATACGAAAATATTTTCCTTCAACATCAACACTGGTTATTAAAGTGGCTGCGCCTATAGTTTTTCTATCTATCTCAGGCTGCGCCAGCACATCCCAGTACAACGCACTGGATAACATTGACACAGCGGATGCATCAAGCCAGAAAATTTCCCTCCATAAAGGTGGTGGATACTATCTGGACGATGGCCCGGGAGATAATCCGCCTAACGATATTCATCTGATTCCAGATGCCGTCCCGAAACTGGAACCACTTCGTGAAGCCAATATGCGTCCTTATCAGGTAATGGGACAATCGTTTGAACCGATGACTTCGTTAGAACCTTATAAAGAGCGTGGCATGGCGTCCTGGTACGGTCGGCGTTATCATGGTAATCAAACAGCTTCCGGAGAGGTTTATGATATGTATGAAATGTCTGCCGCACATCCAACGTTACCCTTGCCAAGTTACGCGCGCGTCACCAATGTCCAAAATGGTAAATCTGTGACCGTACGTATCAATGACCGCGGCCCGTTTCTCTCTGACCGGTTGATAGACCTATCCTACACAGCCGCCTATAAACTGGATCTCATAGCCGACGGCAGTGGTGAAGTAATCGTTGAAACGATCTTGCCTAATGAAATACAAAAAATGGCTTCATCAAGAACGCAAGCATCATCAACTGTTGTCGCAAGCAATCAAAAAGATGCAAACGAAACCTATTTACAGCTCGGTGCATTTGGTACTGTAAATAATGCGCGTAACTATTTGTCGCATATTCAGAAAAGACTCCCCTGGCTTAGCAAAACAATCAATATCAGCAAAAGAAATGGCCTGTTTAAAGTACATGCCGGCCCTTATGCCAACCAATTACTCGCCCGGCAGGCAGCCAACACAATCACTCAGCGATTATCCATCAGACCCGTAATTATCTTTGATTAAATATTTTACTGACGATAGCTCAAAACAGTAATTGTAAACGCAAAAAAAATCCCTACTGTGGCAGTAGGGATTGAAGGGCCTCGTCATAAATCATTAACTACAAATCACATAACATACAGCACATATTTTAAGCACTGATAACGCAATATAACTGTATGTTTTTTGACTTTGGTTTCAAAGATATTGCGATCACTTGAATAAAACGAACTATAATACGCATTGAGCAAGCCCAAAGCGAATAAAAAGGGCATAAATTACCCTCATTTCTGCCATATAACTGTGTTTTTAACCACATCAAACCCCGAAATACCAAAATCCAACGATTTAAGCAATGAGATGCTATCCTACCAATCAAATAAAACCGATTGATTTATATGAATATAATTTTCAATGTAGGATTACTCAAGGAGACTGCCTTAACATGGCATTCATAGCGAAGAGAAACTATTTTCTGACAGATATTTTTATCGTCCGAGGCAAAAAGTTGCTCTTTTCAACAAAAATAACCGGACAATATGACTGGAATCTTTTTTCGCAGTCAATCACACAACTCTTGAACAACCACCCGGTTTGTTTTTTTAAAGTTATCGTCTAACTTGGACTTTATTCACCCATGACCAACAGAGAACCATCCGACGTAAAGATTACTAATACCGATCGCTTATCAACCGAGCCGATTAAAACGGTCCAACTCGACAACCGCAGTATCACAATGCTGGGTACCGCACATGTTTCAAAAGCCAGTGCGGATAAAGTTCAAGAACTCATCGCAACAGGAAAATATGACGCAGTAGCCATTGAATTATGCCCAAGTCGCCATAGAGCTATTGTCAATCCTGATGCGATGGCTCAGATGGATTTGTTTCAAGTGATTAAACGCGGCCAAGCCAGCATGGTTGCCGCCAGTCTCGCATTAGGCGCATTTCAACAGCGTATGGCAGAACAATTTGGCATTGAACCTGGTGCAGAAATGCGTGTAGCCATCAAAGACGCGCAGGCCGCCAAATTACCCGTGATATTGATTGATCGGGAAATTGGCGTCACACTCAAGCGTATTTATCATAATATTCCCTGGTGGAAGCGAATGGGCTTGTTTGGCGGTTTGATCGGCAGTGTAGTCAGCAAAGAAAAAGTCAGCGAAGCTGAAATCGAAAAACTTAAAGAAGGCGATGTGCTGGAAAGTACATTCTCCCAGTTCGCAGAAGATGAAAAAGACTTATTTAAACCACTGATCAGTGAGCGTGACGAATATATGTCCGCCCGCCTCATCAAAGAAAGCAGAGAGAATAATTATCAACATATTCTGGCAGTTGTCGGTGCCGGTCACATGAATGGCATGCAACATCAGATTGAAAACAACTGCATTAAAAACCCCGATGAAACCATATCACTACTGGATATCCAGCCTGCCTCATCTGGCTGGTTTAAATATATACCCTGGGTAATTGTCTTGCTGATTCTGATCGGTTTTGCGATCGGATTTATGCGCAGTCCGGAGATCGGCACAGCCATGATACTGGATTGGGTACTCATCAATGGCGGGCTCTCCGCTCTGGGCGCAGCCATTGCATTCGCACACCCACTGACGATTATGACCGCTTTTTTTGCGGCACCGTTGACATCGTTAAACCCAACAATAGGCGCCGGTATGGTTGTAGCGGCAGCTGAAACTTATTTGCGCAAACCTAAAGTAGGTGATTTCAATCGCCTGCGAAAAGATACTACCAGTCTGAAAGGCTGGTGGAACAATCAGGTTACACGCATTCTATTAATTTTTATCTTATCCACACTAGGTTCAGCAATTGGCACTTATGTAGCCGGTTTTCGCATATTTGAGCGATTAAGCAGCAGCTAAAAACCATGAAAGCCCTATTTGGTTTTTTTGAGCGGTTCGTCACCCCTTTTCCACCTGAACACCCGACCGAACCTCCGAAAGGGTTATATCAATTTTGCCGCCATTATATTCGTGGCATCGAACCCTACCTGATCCTGATGGCTTTATTAACCACCTGTCTGGCCATCAGTGAGGCCATGCTGTATGGCATTCTGGGAAAAATGGTTGATTGGCTGGCAGAAAAAAACTCGCAGCAGTTTTTCGATACCGAATGGCCGCTGTTGCTGGCAATGTCGATCTTTATACTGGTCTTCATCCCGATCATTGTTTTACTGCATTCGCTGGTTATCCATCAGACACTCATGGGAAATTTCCCAATGCGCGTTCGTTGGCTGGCCCATCGCTATCTGATAAACCAAAGCTATGCATTTTTTCAGTATGAATTCAGCGGACGCATTGCAACCAAAGTTATGCAGACTGCGCTCGCTGTCCGCGAGACCGTCATGAAACTGCTGGATGTCATTCTTTTCGTAACCGTTTATTTGATCACCACCCTGTTGCTGGTTGCCGGCGCCGAACCACGTTTATGCATTCCTTTATTGATCTGGCTCGTTGCTTATATCGGCATTCTGTCGCATTTTGTGCCGCAACTTAAACGGATTTCCACTTTACAAGCGGATGCCCGTTCGCTGATGACGGGACGTATTGTCGATAGCTACACCAATATAACAACCCTCAAATTATTTTCCCACAGCGAACGGGAATCGGCCTATGCAAAAACAGGCATGGAAGAATTCATCGCAACCGTCCATCCGCAAATGCGTCTGGCGACCTGGCTGAATATTTGCGTCTGGACAATCAATATGTTGCTCGTTTTTTCGACTTGTGCACTGGGCATCTATCTCTGGTTGGATCATGCAATAGGGCCGGGTGCGATCGCCATCGTTATGAGCCTGGCAATCCGCCTGACCGGCATGTCGCACTGGATCATGTGGGAAGTAAATAATTTGTTCGAAAACATTGGTATTGTTCAGGACGGCATCAATACGCTATCAAACCCGCAGAATGTAAAAAATGAGGCAAACGCAGACACTTTGAAAGTCTCAAGCGGAACGATACAGTTTAAAGACGTATGCTTCTCATATCATCCCAATGAACAAAAGTTCGACTCGGAAGAAACACCTGAAAAAATCATTCCATGGATTTTTCATAATCTCAATATCAGAATTGAACAAGGTGAAAAAGTAGGCATTGTAGGCCGATCCGGTGCTGGAAAATCAACATTTGTAAATTTGTTATTGCGTTTTTATGATCTCCAACGGGGCACAATTACCATTGACGGTCAGGATATTCGACACGTTACCCAAGACAGTCTGCGCAGCAATATCGCCATGGTTACACAAGATACTTCGCTATTACATCGTTCCGTCCGCGATAATATTTTATTTGGAAAACCGGATGCGACAGATGCGCAAATGATCGCAGCAGCTAAAAAGGCGCAAGCACATGAATTTATCATGACGCTGCAGGACATCAAAGGCCGCAGAGATTATAATGCACATGTGGGTGAGCGCGGCGTCACTTTATCCGGCGGACAACGGCAACGTATCGCCATTGCGCGGGTACTGCTGAAAGATGCACCGATTCTTGTTCTGGATGAAGCCACGTCAGCGCTGGACTCGGAAGTCGAAGCCAGTATCCAGCAAAGCCTCTATCAACTCATGCAAAATAAAACTGTGATTGCCATCGCGCACCGCCTATCGACCATCGCCGCAATGGACAGACTGATTGTTTTAGACAAAGGACGCATCGTGGAACAAGGCACCCATGCTATGCTGATCGCCAATAATCAGCTTTATGCGCAGCTTTGGCATCATCAATCAGGGGGTTTTTTAGGCTTTGAGTAACCTGTACTCCAGCAACTTGGTAATGAAGCACACACCGTTCACAAGATGTTACGTCACAAGGTGCGGCGCACAGGCAACAACCGTGCCCCCTTTGGCAAATGCTGCAATGCGATGACGGCGCATTCTATAATCACCCGACAAGCCGGCTTTTCAACACTTAAAATATTGGATTAAGACAATATTATTCACATTTCTCACTATCACTCATCAATGTCCGCCATTCTTCTGAAATCCGCCGATCTGCGTATTCAAATCGACCCTGATACACTTGGATTTACGGATACTTCAAAATTATTACAGTCGCCTTTGTCATGGATTGGACAAAAACGCGCCGAAGCTGCCACACATTTTGGACTCAATATGCAACAGCCCGATTATCACCTGTTTGTATTGGGCGAAGTTGGCAGCGGCCGATCCTCATTATTGCGCCAAGCAATGATTACTGTTGCAGCTAAAAGTGCCGCGCCTCCCGATCTATGTTATCTCTATAATTTCACTGCACCCGAAAAGCCAATTGCCATACGTCTACCAACCGGACAGGGCCGTCTATTGCGCCAGTCACTGGCGCAGCTGACAAAATCGCTACCCGATGAAATAGTACGCTGCTTAAATGGTCAGGATTTTAAAATCAAATACGAACAATTACTCAAGAAATTCAAGCATGCGGAAACAAAGTTATATACTGAACTGAGCTCATTTGCTGAAGAACGTCATTTCTCGATTCGGCGAGAGGCTGAACAAATCGTCTTTACCCTGCTGGACAGTAAAGGAAAAATTTTAACCGAAGATAACTTATTTAAACTCCCCAAGACACGTAGAACCGAAATTGACCAGGCTGAACAAGAATTACATGCGGCAATTATTCGATATTTTGAAGAAATCAAACGTATTGAAAGCGACAAAAGGACAAAGCTTGCCGCGCTACAGCGAAATGCCGTTACCCCACTTTTAAATCAGAGATTTCGAACTTTACACAACAATCTGCATCGACAACTCAGGAATCACACACGACTCAAAACATTCCTGGATCAAGTCATACAGGATATTTTAAACAACTTGCCTCTGTTTGAGTCAGCCGACGAGGTTAATGACAAAAAACAAAACAATGCACTGGACCAAATATTGTCACATTATCAGGTTAATCTTATTGTGGATAATTGTGAATTAAAAGGCGCGCCAGTCATTGTTGAAGACAATCCACTCGCCCACTTATTGTTTGGCAACATCGATTATCAGCTTGAAGACGGCAAAATAAAAACCGATTTCATGCGTATCCGCGCTGGCAGCCTGCATAAAGCGCATGGTGGGTACATTATGTTGCATCTGAGCGACTTGCTGACAGACACAGCAGTCTGGGTAAGGCTGCGTCGTTTGCTGCGCAGCAATCGACTCCAAATTGATGAGCCGATTTCAGCATTGACTGCAAATATGCCGGCCTCTATCGAGCCAGAGGCAGTAGATATCAACATCAAGATTGTTTTAATCGGCTCTCGGGAGGATTATTATTTTCTGCAGCAGGAAGATCCCGAATTTATCCGCCGTTTTCGTGTCAAGGTTGATTTTGCCGACGATTTCAAATCGAGTTCGGATACCTATCATGCATCGTCTATTTTTGTTGCACATATCTGTCACGCAAAAAAACTGCCCCATTTTTCAGCCGGCGCCACAACGCGTTTGCTAGAAGAATCGCACCGAGAAGTAGATGACCAAACGCGTCAGAGCGCAATTTTTGCGCGCACCGAAATGCTTATAATGGAAAGCGCCACATTGTGCAGTGATCGTGGCGGACTAGTCGTTGAAATTACAGATATCATGGCAGCGCTACAGGCGCGTACAGTACGCCATAATTACCCGGATCAATGGCTGCAGGAAGCCATTACGGATGGTGACATTCTGATATCGCTGCAAGGTAAAAAAACAGGCCAGTTGAATGCGATCACTCAGATCGATATGGGTGATCATAGTTTTGGCACGCCGATACGCGTTACCGCACGCACCTTTGCCGGAGAAAACGGTCTACTGAATATTGCCCATGAAGTTGAAATGTCCGGACCTATTCATGACAAAGGCGTGCTCATTCTACAAAATTATCTGTCAGCTTTATTTGCGCATCTTGCACCGCTTGCGTTGAGTGCATCCATTGTTTTTGAACAAGAGTATGCAGGTATAGAAGGTGACTCTGCTTCCTGTGCCGAATTTTTTGCACTGCTCTCATCGTTATCGAGAATTCCTGTCAAACAAAGCATTGCAATAACAGGCGCATTAAATCAATACGGCGAGGTCCTGCCCGTTGGCGGCATCAATGACAAGATTGAAGGATTTTTTAATGTCTGCGAAAAAACCGGCCTAAACGGTGAACAAGGTGTTTTAATTCCATACCACAACCAAAGACATCTTATGCTCAACTACAACGTAATTGAAGCCGTGGAACAAGACTTATTCCATATTTATGCTATGAAGCATGTGACCGAAGGCCTGGAATTACTGACCGGGACGCCATCCGGAATAACTGAAAAAAGAAAAATAAAAAAATATCCAGCTAAAACCGTACTGGGTCATGTGGAAAAAACACTTATTGACTTCCGAGCCGCCTGTCAAACATCACATGCCAAAGCGGACTAACTATATATAAACCCATGCCCCTAAGAACTCAGAGCCATTAGAATTTGTGTTTTTAATAATTTAATCAATTTCATTTCATTGATAGACATGCTCTCAGCTGCAATCGTTGAACGATCCGCGTAAAACAGGCCAATTGGCTTATTTCCAACCACCAACGGCAAAATCATAAAACTTTTGGCTTCGGGCAATAACTGTATATGCCAGCTTGGCAATGCACTCCGGATTTTAGGATCTGTCGCATTTGAAATTGACAAATCAACATTCTTTTTTATAGCCATACTAAACAAATCATTTGATCCAGAATCCGGGAAAACAAAACTTTCCTGGATTTTATCATGATTCAAACCCAGTGAATTCCGTGCGCGGAACAGATTTGTCTGGACATCCTTCAAGCAAACGGTTACAAACTGGAAACCCAAGCTACTATAATAAGTTTCCAGAACCGACTTAAATAGTGCATTAATATTATACTGGCCGGAAGCGATCATTTCCGAAACATGCCTGGCGCCTGTTTGAAGTTGGTCCACTGCACTAAAAGGCTTACCGTTCGCATCGCCATCTTCAAGCTGTTTCTTGCGGATATCCGTCATATCGTCCATTAAACGATTTGAAAGATCACCTACGGAACCGGATTGGTTTACTCGATAATCATTCTCGTCAGGCTCTTTAGCTTTCTCTTGTGACTGCAAATTTAAGGTGTGGCTGGATATGGCGCGCATTTGCTCCGATGATTCGTTTACCAACACATCAACCCCATTTGAATCCAACAGCAATGATTCTCCAAAACGATTCACTAAATCTTTATTTAGTGCAGCATTACTCGATATCACATCGGATAATGCCAATAAAGCTGTGCTTTCACTAAATTCTGCGACCTGCTGCATCCATTCAATACGATTTTTAGGCCGCTTTAAAACTCTTCCGGGCATGATTTTCATTGCAATAATGATTGATTCAGGAATATTCCATTCCCGTAATGCAAACTCCGTTAACCAGCCAAATGTGCATCCAAGCTTTTGTAGTGACGCACGTGCTTCAGAATTGCCGTCTTTCTTGGCTAATATTAATATTTCTCTATACAGCCGCTCATCATAGGCAGCGAGTATTAAGCGTCCCAGGTTTTTAAACAATGACGCAATGGCAACTTCTTCCGCGTTCGGATATGTACTGCGTTTGGCCAGGCTGCGGCCGATCAAGCTTGCCGATAGCGCAAGCATTAATTCATGGCGCACCACCCTAGCATTCTTGCTTGGCATTCCGTCAACCAGCATCATGGCCAGTGCACATGCTTTTATTGTATCCATTCCCAGCAGCTGAATCGCCTTGGAAATACAGGTAACCGATGACGCACCCGTACGATAACTGATTGAATTGGATAAACGCAGAATCTTCAATGTAAGAGAAGGATCCGACAAAATAAAATGCGTTAATTGTTCCAGCGACTCGCCGTCCGATGAAGTAAGTTGCACCACATTTGATATGGAGCTACCGAGCGTTGGCAAGTCGGGATCGTTACATATCATGTCAATCAGCTTATCTTTAATTGACACAGCTTCATCTTCACTCGAAGAATTTATGATGGCTGCATTAAGATTTTTCATGGGAGTTCGTTGATTTTAGAAATGAAACTTCTTGTTTCTTCAATATTTTTAATCGTGGGCACGTTTAAAACATCAAGCAATTATCTGCTTGAAAATACAAATCTGATCTACAAATTTTTCGATTGATGATTATTGCCTATCTTCATATATATAACCGTCATCCTGTTAGTGTCCAACATAATACTACGGCATAACAAGGGATAATTTAGCAATAACATGCACCAATAGCGATCATCTCCGCGTTTGCAATGTATTCTCTTCTCCTAAAGCCGGAAAATTCAGGCAAGCCACCATCAGGAAAAGATTGCAATATCAAAATAGCCTATAATAGTTTGCCTTTTGTTCATTGCTGTTTCTTTATTTCTGCACAATGAACTTCGAACAAATATCTCATAATATGCAACACAAGTTTACGTTACCTCATCCCGGATCAATTTCACGTTATTCTGATTTTGCAGGCTCCAGCAATGCACTATTTTTCGCACAACTGGCACGACAAACAAGACCTGTCACCATCATTACGGCCAATGCACTGAATGCACAGCAATTACTGGAAGAAATTCCGTTTTTTGCACCCGAACTGCAA
>DOOY01000200.1:0-1615 GCA_003514765.1 Nitrosomonas sp.
ATGGTCAATAATGAACTGCGCTACATCGGCGACAATGTACGCGGCCAATTTCTGGCGGATGTATTACCCAGGGATATCGACTCGCATGAAACACGCTATGGTGTTTCATTCCAGCATGCGCAGTATTTAGGACATGGCTGGCGCGGTCAGCTTGACTATAACCGTGTATCAGATAATCGTTTTTTACGGGACCTGTCCAACAATCTGTCGCAAACCAGCCGGACAAATCTGCTGCAGCAAGCCGGGATGTTTTATCATGGTGCGTTAGGTCATGATGGCTCGCTCAGTTTTTCCGCAATCGCGCAGCGTTTTCAGACTTTGCAGGACCCTTTTGCCAGTCAGAATTTTGATCTGCTGACAATTTCACCTTACAAGCGTTTGCCGCAAGTAACCATGAATGCCATCAAACGCAATATAGGGGGGTTGGACTTTGCGATGAATGCCAGTTGGAGCAATTTCGCGCATGCGACCCGTATTGACGGCAAACGCCTGACTATGTTTCCAACGGTCAGTCTTCCATTTCGAAATTCCTATGGCTTCTTGACGCCCAAATTCGGCCTGCACTACACCAATTATGCGTTATCTTCGGCTGTGGGCAATGCGGGCAGCAACCCGGACCGCTTGATACCGATCGTCAGTCTGGACAGTGGCGTTATTTTTGACCGCAATATGAGTATCAGGGGCAACAACTATATTCAGACGCTCGAGCCGCGCGCTTTTTATGTTTATGTGCCGTTTGAAAATCAAAGTTTTCTGCCTAACTTCGATTCGGCGGAATCGGATTTCAGTTTCGCACAGATGTTGACGGAAAACCGTTTCAGCGGCAGTGATCGCATTAACGACGCCAATCAGATTACACTGGCGCTGACTTCACGCTTAATCGAACCTGAGACCGGTATTGAACGGTTACGCGTGGCCGTTGGGCAGCAGTTTCGCTTCAGGGATCGCCGCGTAATTCTGGATTCATCGCAGGTTACCAGCCGCAAGGCGGATTTTATCGCCGCGCTTTCCGGCCGCCTGACCCGGGAAATCAGTACCGATCTCAACATACAGCTGGATCAAAGTAAACTGCGTACGGAAAAGTTTCGTGGCGGCATCAGCTATCAGCCGGAATTAGGCAAAGTCATTAATCTGGGTTACCGCTATACGCGAGACGTCCGCGAACAGATTGACATCCCCATAAACCAGCTCAATACAGCCATCAAACAGGTTGACACGTCTATACAATGGCCGTTTTTTTCAAACTGGCATACTGTCGCACGCGTTAATTATTCGTTACGGGACGACCGGTTGCTGGCAGGTCTGGCAGGTTTTGAATATATTTCCTGTTGTTATAAGTTCCGTGTCGTCGTACAAAAACTCACCACAGCAACCACAAATACAACAACTGCCGTTTTCGTGCAACTCGAATTGAACGGTCTAATGGATATTGGCTCTAACCCACTACGCATTTTGGAGCAAAGCATCCCTGGCTATGCAAGCATTTATTAAAATTTAAACCCATTTTTTATTAAAAAATCGTTGCTTTCTTTGTTATTTTTATGAAAAAAAGAAACATCACTATTAGTCTACTAACCGCGTTCGTATTTTTATTTCCGGTCAGTCTTGTTGCAGA
>DOOY01000200.1:1808-3924 GCA_003514765.1 Nitrosomonas sp.
CGGCCAGGTGCAGGCGGCACAAGACAAAATCGTTCTTGACCGGATCGCGGCCATCGTGAATGAAGAAGTCATTACCCAGAAAGAACTGGACAATGCCGTTTCAACTGCTACCCGCAATCTGATGCAACAAGGCATAGAACCACCCGATCAGGATTCAATGCAAACACAGGTGCTGGAAACGCTCGTCATTAAATCGATACAATTACAACATGCCAAGGAAATCGGCATGTCTGTCAGTGACAGCGAACTGGATGAAACAATTCATCGCATTGCAGACGAAAACAAGCTGTCGATACAGGAATTTTATTCAGTACTCGAGCAGGACGGTATCAGTTTTAACAAATTCCGCCAGGAAATTCGTGACGAAATTATCATGGCCAGGTTGAAGGAACGGCAAATCAGTAGTCAGGTCAATGTGACAGAAGGCGAAGTCGATAATTTCCTGCGCACCCAGGAAACTTCCGCTGTCGGCAATGATGAATATTTGCTGGCGCATATCCTGGTTTCGGTGACTGAGCATATGGACGACAGACAGATCCATGAAAAAAGTCAACGCGCAGAACTGGCGCTCAAGAAACTGCAGGAAGGTGCTGATTTTGCGCATGTCGCCGCCGAATTTTCGGATGCACCGGATGCCATGAGCGGCGGGATACTGGATTGGCGTCCCATTACGCAGATGGGCCCTACATTTGCCCAGTTGCTCTCACCACTGGAAACCGGAGAAATTACACCTGTGGTACAAAGCCCCAACGGGTTTCATATCTTTAAATTACTGGATCGGCGCGAGCAGGAAAACAGGAATGTTATCATCGATCAGACCCACACGCGCCATATTCTCATCAAGGTCAACGAGTTAACTTCTGAAAGTGATGCACGCGAACAAATAGCCGAGCTGAAAGAACGTATCGATAGCGGCGCTAATTTTGCAGAATTAGCCAGACTGCACTCTGAAGACGGCAGCGCTTCATCAGGGGGCGATCTCGGCTGGCTTTCACCCGGCAATACCGTTCCGCCATTTGAAAAAGCCATGAATGCATTACTGCCGGGACAAATCAGCGATCCGGTAAAAACGCAGTTCGGCTGGCATTTAATACAAGTGATTGAACGCAGGACACAGGATGTCAGCAGCGAACATGAACGCGAAACCGCCCGTCAGGCGATTCGTTCAAGGAAAGCGGAGGTTGTTGTTCAGGAAATGTTGCGCCAGCTGCGTGACCAGGCTTACGTTGAATACCGGGCTGAAGACATTTAATGTCCGCCGAAAATTTACCGGTCGTTGCACTGACCGCAGGTGAACCTGCAGGCATCGGCCCCGACCTCTGTATTCAGATCGCACAGCAGCCATTGCCTTGCCAGCTGGTTGTCATTGCTGACAGGCAATTACTGGAAAAACGCGCACAACAGCTTCAAATACCCATAAAACTGATTGATGCCGCCACGGCAACACCCAGCCGCCGCCAGACCGGGCATTTGCAGATTCACCATCTGCCAACGGCGCAGACTGTCACTCCGGGTGTACTGAACGCAGCCAATGCGCCTTATGTTCTCGATACATTACAGCATGCCGTCGCCGGGTGTTGCCAGGGCCGGTATGACGCACTGGTTACCGCGCCTGTTCACAAAGGTATCATAAACGATGCAGGTATCGCGTTTACCGGGCATACCGAATATCTGGCGAAACTCACCGATAGCCAGGTCGTGATGATGCTGGTTGGTGGCGGAATGCGAGTAACACTTGCCACCACCCACTTGCCACTCAAAGATGTGCCTGCCGCGATTACGCGCGAAAATCTGGAAAGCAAGCTGCGTATTATTCATCATGACTTAATCGGCCGGTTTGGAATCCCCCGTCCGCGCATTGCAGTAGCCGGTCTGAATCCGCATGCCGGTGAATCGGGTCATCTGGGCCGGGAAGAAATCGACATCATCACTCCGGTACTGGAAAAACTGCTTCGGGAAGGCTTCCAGCTCAGCGGCCCGCTGCCTGCTGATACGTTGTTCAATCCATCGCAACTTGCGCACTATGACTGTGTTTTTGCGATGTACCACGATCAGGGTTTGCCGGTGCTCAAACATGCAAGTTTCGGTGCCGGCGTGAACGTGACGCTCGGGTTGC
>DOOY01000313.1 GCA_003514765.1 Nitrosomonas sp.
CCGGGAAGACTGCAGAAGCTTTATATTGGCTCATAAACGGTTCAATCAGTGCATGTGATTTTAAATAACAATAATAACAGTAATACAAATGATTTGCATTTACTATGATTGACTGCTATCTTATTATCTGACGCTCTCAATAAAGACTTGACAGCGCTTTGACACGGTTTATTACGGAAACTCCAGAAATTTATGCTAATTGTTAAGTAGTGTGTTACAGATGAATCATCAGAATTTAAACACGAAGCAACTTGCAGAAAAATTTTCTGCAACCGCACTGGTCAATTCTCTGTTAAGAGAATGGCATGACTTCAAAGTAGAAAACAGTGAAATTGTATTTAGAAATGAGCGCAAAACACTGAGTATTGCACTTGAAAAGTACTCTGATGTGGGCAGTCATACTTATAAAAATGCTTTTTACAGAACCATAGGCACGAACAAGGAATCATTAAGCTTTAAAATATTCGTTCAGGAGCTGTTCCAGGTCATCAACAAAAAAGATGGTCTGCGCATGCTTTATCCGCGCATCATGGAAAGCAACCGGAATCTGATAGAAATATTGGATTACAGAAAACCAGACTATACCGCCCTACTCCGAAAAACGCATTTGTCCTTTATAGACGCTGAGCAGGCGCTCTTACTCGGACATAATTTTCATCCTTGCCCCAAAAGTAAAGTACAGTTTAAGAATCAAGACCACCAATTGTTTGCACCCGAATTCGGCCATGCATTCGCTCTAAAATGGGTTTTACTTAAGAAAGAATACTTTTTTCAACAGAATTCAAGTTGTTTTGTTGATGAAGACTGGTGTATGAATCTTTTTAAGCAAGATCAAAACGGCAAAGTTGACAGTCGGTACAGACCATTTCCTTTTCATCCATGGCAATTTAGAGCACTCAAAAAACATCATAATATCAATGATTTAATCAAAAATGAAGACTTGATACCGATTGAAAAAGAGGGTCTATTAAAGTGGAAAGCAACGAGTTCATTGCGAACCATTTATTGCGAGGACAGCGATTACATGCTTAAGTTTTCGCTTTCTCTGAGAATAACCAATTCAATCAGACACTTGCAGGAAGTTGAAGTTGTCAGAGGACTTCAAGTCCACGAAGTCATGAATTCAACCAGCGGAAAGCAGTTTCTCGCCGAGCATTCAAACTTTCAAATATTGAACGAGCCTTCTTTTCTGGCAATTAAGGGGCTGTCAAATCCGATTATCCTGGAAACAATCGTTCTTATTAGAGAGAATCCTTTCAGGACGCATGACAAAAAAGAAGCCATCGTTTTATCGACAATAACGCAATCCGATCCATATCTGGACAAGGGTTTTTTTTCATCGCGTAGTATAGATGCAAAAAAATGGTTTGATCTGTATCTGGAAAATGTGCTTGATCCCTTTATTATGGCCCAGGCAAACTACGGCATTCTTTTTGGCGCGCATCAACAGAATATCATTGTTCAATTAAATGACAATTATCCCTGCGGCGTCATTTTCAGAGATTGCCAGGGAACAGGCTATACCCGGCTTGGATATGAAAAAATGAAAACTGAAGTTTTATCCCTCGACATACAAAATGGCAATGTTTTAGATAACCCGATGGCGCACGCCCTGCTTGGATACTATCTCATCGTAAATTCAACATTCAGTTTAATCAATGCTCTGGCGACACAATGGGCATGCACCGAAGAAACACTACTCAGCATACTCCTGAAGTACCTGCAGGATAAAAGAAACAGCAAGCTACAGGATTATTCTTTTATTGATTATTTACTGAATTCAAGCACGTTAAAGCAAAAAGGGAATTTTTTTTGCTGTTTGAACGGCGTCAATGAAAATACCGAGAAAAATCCTTTAGATATCTATAACGCAATCGATAATCCACTCTACAAAATTTCCAAAAATTTGTGTGATGCATAAAACCGTTTCAACGATGAGAAATATTTTTCTGAATAACGAGAAACGCTTAAAAGAACACTTCAAGCCCGGTGTTCAGGAAATAGAAATTAGCTCGAATAATCAGAAAATAAAAATCAACCGTAGTGAGTTTTTTCAATTTTCTCCTTATTGGACAAAGCTGCGTGAACACGACCTTTATCCCGTGGCCTGGACAAATACTAACGATGTCTCTCATCCCGTGAGACAGAACCCGGAAAAAAATACTTCGCTTTACGAAAGATATATTTATGAAATTAATAAAACCATCGAATTCAGAGTCATTGATCCGGAAAAAGATTTGACTGTATTTTCTTCATGGCATAACAACGGGCGTGTTTCGGAATACTGGGAGCTTGCAGGCGCACCCGGAAAACATCTCGAATATATAGAAAAAAATCTGGCCGATCCGCATCTTACTCCGGCAATGCTGGAGGTCGACGGTGAGCCTGTTGGGTATTTTGAGTTTTACTGGACGAAGGAAGACCGTCTGGGACCTTATTATGACAGTCACGACTATGACAGAGGATTTCATTTTCTGATCGGGGAGAAAAGGTTCTTAGGCATTAAAAATACTGATGCAGTATTGAAATGCGTTGTGCACTACCTTTTTCTTGACGACCCCAGAACTTTAAAAATCATGGCCGAACCCCGTTCGGATAACAAGAAGGTGCTGCAATACGTAGATTCTTTTCCCGTATGGAAAAGAATAAAAGAATTCAATTTCCCGCATAAACACGCCGTGCTTTTGGAATGTACCCGGGAAAGACTGTTTACCGGGGGACACTTATGAATTATTGGGAGACAGCGAATAGAAACCTTATCGTTAAAGCCATCAGTGAACTGTATTTTGAAGAAATTTTTACTGATGAACTCAGTGAAACAGAAAAAAACACTTATACTTTGAAAATAAATAAACAGGTAAATTACGCTTTCAAGGCATTTAAAAGCGTTTGGTGCGATCTCGTTATCGATGCGGATTCACTCAAAAGAAGTGATGGCCAGATGCTTGATGCCGCAAGGTTTTTTAAAGAAACGCAGTATTTGACAAAAATGGAAGACATCACCCTTGCCAATTTTCTAGAAGAAATGTTTCATACGCTTTATAGCGATCAAGTTTTATTGCAAAAGCCGATATCTGTCGAAAGAATGTATCAACTCGATTCCCTCGAGATAGAAGCCTATCTCAATGGACATCCGAAGCTTATTCTCAATAAAGGGAGAATCGGCTGGTCTCCGGACGACCTGTCAGCCTTCGCACCGGAAAATAACAACGCAGTTAAGTTTGCCCGTGTAGCCATCAAAAAAAATCTGCTTACGATTAATTGCCAAAAAGAGCAATCTTTTGAAGAAATTGCGACCGCCGACCTGTCAGAATACGCCATGAGTCATTTAAAAAAAATATGTAATGATAATACAATTAATTTTGATTCCTATTATATTGTTCCAGTACATACCTGGCAGTGGGAAAACAAAATTCGGTTCTTTTTCCAAAAGGATATCAGCAGCAAAAACATTGTTTTTCTGTCAAGCACCGGTGATCGCTACAAACCTCATATATCGATAAGAACCTTTTCCAATTGCAGTAACAGACAACGCTACGATCTCAAGCTCCCCATTTCGATTTTAAATACCTCATGCGTCCGAGGCATTCCTGCGCGCTACATTTCGGTCGCCTCAGAAATTTCAGAGAGTATTGAATCGATTCTTAAGCAGGATGATGTATTAGTTGAAGCAAATACCGATTGTTTAAAGGATGTGGCCGCTTTCAGCTATGTTTCACCGGAATATGGCGATATTCAAGATGCGCCTTACCGCTACAAAGAGTTTCTTGGCGCAATATGGCGGGAATCCAGTATAACCAAGCTCAACCAGCATGAAAAATGTCTGATGACCGGATCGCTCTCTTTTCAGGACAATAATGGAAACTCTTTAATCGGTTATCTGATAGATAAATCATTGTTATCCATCGAACAATGGCTTGAACAGTATTTTAAAAAAGTAGTGATTCCCCTCTACCACCTTCAATCCCAATATGGGATCGGTCTTGTCGCCCATGGCCAAAACACATTACTGAAACTTAAAAACAGTATTCCTTCAGGCTTGATCATCAAGGATTTTCAGGGTGATTTACGATTCAACAAAAACCTGCCACCGCAGACAAGAAAGCAATTTTCCGTTCGCACATTGAACAAGATCGACTGCCTTCCTGCCGAACATATTATTTACGATCTGATAACCGGTCATTTTGTCTCAGTGCTCAGATTTATTTCCCAATCGCTTTTTATCTCTCATCGTTTTAAAGAAATAAACTTTTATCACTTACTCGGCTCGGTAATTTCTGACTATGAAAAGAATTACCCGACACAATCGAATGTTCCGAGTCTGTTGACATCCAATTTTCATCGGATTCTTTTGAATAAAGTGCGTTTCGCAATCGGCTATCAGGATTCTGCACAAAGACCCAAACCACAGCTTGGAAATCCGCTGAAAAATCCGCTGTTAGCAAGAGGCAATCCCAATGGATAATATACTTGATCTCGCAGGTATCGGGATCGGCCCGTTCAATCTGAGTCTGGCTGCCGTTTCAGAAAAAAACAAACTGTTAAAGACTCATTTCTTTGATGAAAAGCCATTATTTCAATGGCATTCGGAAATTATTTTTCCGGACTCAGACATGCAAACGGCTTTTTTGAAAGACCTGGTGACCGGTGTCGATCCTACAAGCCCTTACTCTTTCTTAAACTATCTGGTACACAACGGTCTCTTTCATTCATTTATGAATACCAACCGAAACGTCGTCACCAGAAAAGAATTTGAGCTCTATTGTCAGTGGGTAACGCAACAAATGCCGGAAAAATTGTCTTTCAATTCTAAAATTGAGACACTTCATTATGATGGGAAATTTTTTACTATTGAAAATAAAACAAAGAAATATAAGACAAAAAATATATGTATCGGTACAGGAATCAATACCAAGATTCCGGCGTTTGCCGTACCTTATATCGGCAGTACATTTTTTCATGCAAAGTCCGTTTTTCTGAAAACCTTAAATGCGCATGATAAAAGCATCGCGATTATAGGAGGCGGCCAGACAGGGGTTGAAGTTTTTAGAAACGTTTTGAAAGAAAAATGGGGTTGTGCAAAATCGGTAACGCTTGTTTCCAGCAGACCCAATCTGGAACCTTTAGACGAATCGGCGTTTACTAATGAGTACTTCAGTCCTAATTATGCAGAAGATTTTTTTACAATAAACACAAAACTGAAGAAACAAATTGTTAATTATCAAAAATTGTCCAGCGATGGCAATACGCCTGCCTATTTACAGAGCCTTTACAATGAACTTTATTATGCGCAAAACGTAGAAAATTCTCAGATTAATTTCAAAATCCTTCCGTATCGAAGACTCGAAAATGTCAACAATACCAACAGCTATTATGAGCTCTGCTTGTCAAATCACTTTACACAAAAAAAAGAGCGTCTAAACGCTGATATCGTGATCTTATGTACCGGCTTTGAAAACAGCATTCCAAAATTCATCGATTCGATTAAACATTATATTCATTTTGATGAGAATGACTGCTTTCATGTAAATAAAGACTTTTCAATAAAATGGAAAGGACATATCGATAACAGGATTTTTGTACAGAATTTCAGCAGATATGAACACGGAATCTTCGAACCACAAACAAGCCTGATGGCATGGCGATCGGCAGTTATCACGAATGCTATTTCTCAAAAGCAAATCTATCAAATCAAAAACTTCGCTCCTAATTTTTTAAGCTATGAAAGCGCCTAAGAATGCAGCTCAATAGCGCAGGATACTTGACTTGCTTCTAGACGAATATTTATATTATTTTGGCTTAGCAAAAAACTATCTGTGTTGCCGCCACGGCGTTAAAAAGGCTAGAAATCGCATTATTGGATATTCGGATTGAGCTTAATAAGTCATGGTGTTATTAACCGATTGGGTCTGCCGGTCAGTGTATGATTGACACAGCAGTGAATATTTTGCAAAAAATCCATTCATTCTGATACCCTTCATCCATCAATCTTGCAATCAAAAGGAATGAAAATGACGAACTTCTCCACTATCCTGAAAGACGAGAGCGAAACACTCCTCAACCATGTATGCAAAGGCATCTCCAAAGACGGACTGTACACCCCGGGCCCCGATTTCATTGATCGTGTATTCACTGCAAACAACCGTAAACCGAGTGTGTTACGCAATCTTCAGGCGCTATACAATCATGGGCGCTTGGCCGGTACGGGTTACTTATCCTTGCTGCCGGTTGATCAGGGTGTAGAACACTCAGCCGGTGCATCCTTTGCGCCCAACCCGATGTTTTTCGATCCTGAAAATATTGCCAAGCTGGCTATTGAAGGCGGTTGTAATGGCGTCGCATCGACGCTGGGGGTGCTCGGCAGTATTGCGCGAAAATACGCGCATAAAATTCCGATGGTTCTCAAGATTAATCACAATGAACTGCTGACTTATCCCAATCAATATGATCAAACGCTTTTCGCCAGCGTTGATCAGGCCTTCGACATGGGCGCCTGCGCCGTTGGCGCAACCGTTTTTTATGGGTCGGAAGAATCGCGCAGACAAATCCAGGAAGTGACTGAAGCTTTTGAACATGCACATGATCTGGGTATGGTTACCATTTTGTGGGCTTATACGCGTAACTCAGCATTCAAGACAGCTGACAAAGATTACCATGTCAGCGCCGACCTTACCGGTCAGGCCAACCACCTGGCAGCGACTATCGGTGCCGACATCATTAAACAAAAAATGGCCATTAACAATGGCGGCTACAACGCCATTAAATTTGGCAAAACCAGTCCGAAAGTCTACGACGAGCTGACGACAGATCATCCGATTGACCTGGTACGCTATCAAGTTGCCAATTGTTACATGGGGCGTATCGGCATGATTAATTCAGGCGGCGAATCCGGCAGTGACGATTTGCATCAGGCCGTCCGGACTGCCGTCATCAACAAACGCGCCGGCGGCATGGGGCTTATTTCCGGACGAAAAGCATTCCAGAAACCGTTTGCAGAAGGTATAAAATTGCTCAATACCATTCAGGATGTCTATTTATCCAAAGATGTAACAATTGCCTGAGCACTCCCTAAGAGCAGGCCATGGATTATTTTTTCCGTAATTATAGTGGATATGCTATTGTGATCGCGTATCCACAGATATTCTATTTGTTCATCCACGCACAAGAATAAGGAGAGCAAAAAATGAAATTAATTGTTGGTCTGCTAATCGCATCGCTGCTGGCAGCGACATATATCATGGGGCCGGGCGCATACAACTTTGCGGCCACAGAAAAACACTGGACGATTACCGAGAAGATAATTGAATGGGTGCGTGTCAATTCGATTGCAGCACACTCAAAAGACCTGGAAATCCCCATAATGAACGCATTAAATGACGACTTTGATTATCTAACAATAGGGGCCATGCACTACGATTCCATGTGCACTGAATGCCATCTTGCACCTGGACAGCCAGCCACTGAACTGGCACAAGGTCTCTATCCACAGGCACCGGTATTTCATCAGCGCGCCCCGCTCTCCGGTCAGGAAGATTTGCAGGAACAGATTAAAGCGTATTTCTGGGTTATTAGAAACGGCATCAAAATGACAGCCATGCCCGCCTGGGGAATCACGCATGAGGATAATGTCATTTGGGCAATGGCCTTTTTCGTTCAAGATTTAGCCGGCATGTCAACAGACCGTTACCATGAACTGACCAGCAAAGATGACGGCGATAGCAACGCCGATCATGGCCATGGGCACGATGGGCATCAACATGGTCATCTGGAGCATGACAATCACTGATAGAGTACAGTTGAATAAAAACGGCTTAAAAAAACGTTATCCGGTTTTTATTCAACTGTAAAATACGTCATCATCCCAGCGCCAATATGATCGTTGACATGACAGTGATACATCCAGTTTCCCTCGACATCGGGCCGCATATCAAGCGTTTTAGTGGCAGCCGGCAACACTTCAGTCACATCCAGACGGTTACCATTGTGTAATAAAGTTGCGCCGTGCCAGTGCGGTGTATGCAGATCAACTTCGGTTCCCATACCCAGAATATACCAGCGTACCCGTTCATGCTTACCCATGACATAACCCTGATTATTACCATAAACCAGCCCATTCATACCATGCATCAGATTACTTTCCTGAAAATCCTCATCTTCCGGATCACAAGACCCACTGCATGATGAGAGATTAACGTCGAGATAGCTGCTCACGTTCTCATCGAATACCGTAAACAATGTCACAAACTCACGGTCGATATCTACAGGTGAGCCATTGTGACCACCGGCGCCGCGCTGAGTGATAATAATCGGCCCGATGAGTCCCGTATTGGTATCCACGGGTTCGTCAACATGGCCATGATAAATCCAGGCAATCGAGCTGGGATCATTGGGGCCAGGGCCGGCGCGTTCAGGCACACCCCATTGATAAGTATAAGTTTCACCCGGCGCGACAATATCGTCTCTTTTATGAATATCACCATCGTCATAAGGCGTCCCCTCATGGGCTTTGGTATAGAAAACGCCGTGAGGGTGAATGCTTGCCGGAAAGCGCGTATTGTTTTTAAAATGAACAATGATTCGATCTCCCACTGTAGCGCGAATAACAGGTCCCAGAATACCCAGGTGCTGTTCGTCAGCGTTTCTCGGTTTTAATGCCGCAAAACCTGCCGTATATTCCCGGTATACAGACTTTAAATAACGCCGCCCGATCCCCGCCTCCACAAACACACGCTCATCGCCGGTAAATTCCTTTCCCGACATCGCGTTGATAGGAAAAGAAGGCGCATAATCCCAGCGCACCTCATCAGCAGCGATCCAGTAGATCCTTTCCTTCGCTTTCGCCCAAACCGGATTACTCAAAAACCCGAACAATATAAATATTATCGCTATGCGATAGATTTTTTCTTGAAACACTTGTTATTTGCCTTCCTTACTCATTCAATTACATTACGAACGATGTAGCAGAATTTCGCTTATAAAAAAAAGCGCCTTGTCCCGAAAAAACAATTTCCTTGGCAAGGCGCTTCAAAGATTAGATCAGCGTATTTTCATATTCTGAAATAATCCCAGTAATTGTTTGCCGCGCAGTTAGCGCCTTTGCTTCATCGCTATTTGCACCAGCTTCGATCAGGTCTTGCAGGGCATTCTCTATTTCTACGCGTTTGATTGCATCCAGGCGTAATTCCAGATCCGGCAGCATGATTTGCGTATAAAGCGATGCTATCTCAGCCACCAGCTTTGCCTGTTCACTGTTAGAACCCAGCGCCTGTTCGAATTCAGTCAGCTCATTATTGACCAGACCAATTAATCCTCTGCTTATTTCACTGACTATCTGGTTTGCATTTACCGCCGACAAATCACCGGACAACTGGGATTTAATTAAAGCATTACCAGTTGGATTAAACCGGGATACCGCCAGCTCCACAATACGATAAAAATAAATGCCTTCGACCTGCTTTTCCAGTGCTTCATCAATATCACGCGCTCTATTCTCAACAATACCTTCCACTTCACGCAGCACGCCGATAAAATAACTGCGGACTAGAGGCGCTACAATTCTCTCGCTTGCAAGGACGACCTGCTCCATACCATCGGAAGCCGTATTTACAATGGCGTCTTTACCCAGTATGAATGCCAGTGTTATCCGGCTGTCCAGGAACGGATTACTGCCGGATTCAATGGATTGTCTATCTGCGGTCAGCACTTTGTTCTCTCGGGCAGTCGTGCCTTTAATCGCCTGAAAGGCCGCGAACGCCCTATCCCATTCCAGTTCTAATTCGGGGACAGACAGATCCCCAAACGCGTTCAGCACATGTACGACACGATTATGCAGCGTCAAGACAAAAACACGTTGCAAAGTTTTATCAATGACCTGTGCCGCAAGCGGCACCTGCTGGTTATTACCGATATCGTTTATGGCAGCAAGGATATCAGCATCCATCGCCAGTCCGTGGATATTATCGATAAATTTGGTTAATTGCTGCAATTCACCGGTATATGCACCCATGATAGCCTGAGCATCAACCGGAGTTTGTCGGCGCAATGAACCGATCGCCTGAAACGATGCTACCGCCGCATCGACAAAAGGCGTGTTCTGAGTCGGTTCATAATCTGCTACGTTCAGTGTCTGCTCATAAGTCAGCAATATATCCGTTGCGGCCTGGCGCGCCTGTTCGGCGATTGCTGCATCCATATCATTGCTGGCTGCTTTAAGACTGTTTAAGGCCGTCTCCAAAGAAACGCGTGACGCGGAATCCAGCCGCAATTCAAGATCAGCCATGAAAGTATTGGCGTACAAAATTGCTTCTTCGGCGACTTCCAGAGCGCGTCCGCGGTCATCCGCTATACTCGCTTCATTGGCTGCCAGTTCCGCGCGCACGCGGCCTATAAATCCCTTGCTGAGTTCACTGACTATCTGGTCAGCCTCAACCTGCGCTATGTCACCTGTAAATTGAATCTTGATCAGCTCACTACCCATCGCGTTTTCCCGGATTATAAAGTCTTCAATAATCCGGTAAAAAATTTCACCTTCCTTCTGTTTTTCCCGGGCTTCCGCAATATCCCGGTCACGGTTCGATATGACGCCCTCCACTTCCCGCAATACGCCGATATAATAAGCTCTGGCCAGTGACAAACGTATGATCTGCCGTACAATGCTGATCTCGATTTTATCTTCAGCCGGGTTTTGTTTATTTAACGCAGTTCTGCCGCGTTCAAATGCCATACTGATCTGAATGTCCAGCGTTGGATTATCACCGTTTTCTATCGATTGCCTGTCGGCGGTAAGTACTTTATTTTCTCTGGCAGCGGTACCTTTTATCGCCTCGAACGCGGCAACGGCTTCATTCCATTTTAAGTTCAATGCATCTGTATCGGCCGTATCAAAATCATCACGTACAGCAGTGATGCGATCCAGAATAGTCAGAAAAAATATATGTTGCAGGGTTTTATCAATAACCTGTGCTGCCAGTTTAGGTTCATTGTCGCTACCGATCTCATCTATCGCGGTCAATACATTACCGTCGAGCGCTAGATCGTTGGCTGCATCGGCCTGCTGCGACAGTGGCTGGATAGAGTTCACATAGGCATTGCGAATGGCATCGGCATTGATTGGATCTTCTCCTCTGAGTGAACCAATCTCCTGAAATGCTGAAACAGCTGCATTAATTTCTTCTACAGTTGTATTCGATATTGTTTCAAGTGGCGCCGCATGCGCGACTGTGCTGTCATGGTTTACTGCAATATGGCCACCCGTCAAAACGACAAAACCACCAGTCAGAACAAGCATTTTAAATCTTTGAATCATAAAGTTACCCTCTGTTTGTTAAACACGAAAATGTTTATTAATCATAATAATAACACTAATGTTAATGATAATAGTTATTGTTATTTATTAAATAAATGATTAAAAAGTAATCTACCTCAAATATCAAGAAATCACCGCGCTAAAAATTAGCGATCAGCGTTGCACGCACCGCAAAAGGTGAGCCGGGCGAAATGTTATTATTATTATGAACCGACGCAAAATAATGGGTATCAAAAAGATTTTCAATATTAATCTGCGCCCGGACCTGTCGGGTTAATTGCGCAAACAACGCAGCATCAACGCGGGTAAAATCGGGAATTCGTACCGTATTATCCACGGCGGCAAACATTGAGCTGCGGTAAATGACGCCAAACGCCGCACCGATCCTGGGTGTAATGTCATACCTGTTCCACATGGAAAACGTATTACGGGGGAGTTCTGCTACCGTCGCTCCTTTTTGCGCATCTGATGATTGCGTACTGGTGAGTTCACCTTCCTGATAAGCATACCCGCCCATCACACTCCAATTCGATGTGATCTGACCGCTTAAACCAATTTCAACGCCCTCGGTACGTTGGCCTTTGGTCAGAAAGGTCCGTGACGAGTCATTTGGGTCAATGGTAATAACATTGGTACGATCGAGTCTGTAAACGGCACCCGTCAGCGCAAGACTCGGGTAAATGTCCCACTTAACCCCCGCTTCATACGTTGTGAATTTTTCCGGTTTCAATGTGGCTCTGGTGACGATAATCGAAGTCAACTGCTCGCCCGCTCTGGGTACAAACGCCTGGCTATAGCTTACATAGAATGAAACAGGTTCAATCGGTTTATAAATCAGGCCGAATCGCGGCGAAATTAAATGATCGGTTGTTTTGATTTGTGTACCCTCACCATTTCTTTTCTGGAAATTCACCTCAAACAAGTCATAACGGACACCTGCAATGGCCTGCAACTGCGGTAACAATTCAATTTGATCCTGAATATACAATGATGTGATATCGACAACGCTGCGGTTATCGGCATCAGAATCCTGAGTAAGGAATGAAATGGGCACATTGGTAACCGGATTACTCACCGGCACACGGAAACTGGTACCTCTTGGGTCGTTATTAAAGAAACCTGTCTGACGTATATTACTGGTAATCTGCTGACCGATTTCAACACCGGCCAAGAGCGTATGACTGATGGGCCCAGTATCGAGTGAATACAACAAATCAGTCTGATTGAATACATTCTCACGGTCCGACGTATCATTGTAGGCGCCTAGCGACACCCGGTCGGCAAAAACGGGACTATTGGCAAAAACATTTTGATAGAACTTATCGTATTGTGCGTAATTTGTCCGGTTACGCAGCGTCACACCGAAATCAAAGTGATGTTCGATTAATGAATTAAAAGCCAGCACTTCCACGTCCGCATGACTGCGGTTGGGATCGCCAAAAAACTGCGACCTTTTCACGTCTGCGGGACGTCCCATGA
>DOOY01000161.1 GCA_003514765.1 Nitrosomonas sp.
TAATCTTTGAAATTGGTCGATAAGATGAATCTACTTTTTTCTGTAGAGCTGAGTACGGACATCAAATTACTCAGTTTCACGGCACTGCTTGCTTCTCGCTTGAACAGTCAGCATAGTTTGCCCGGTATTTAATGCTTTTTCTCCCATCACATCCGCTTCACGCTCCAAGTTCTGATCATCGTTAACCGGCACGTCTGCTTTCATCTGCTTTGTCGGCCGCACTCTGCCTTGCGCCTGTTGCACCATATGCCACGCCTCGTGCGGCAGATGTTTCTCCTGCCCTGATGCGACATGGATTTCAGTTCCCTGCGCGTAAGCCAACGCATTAAGCTGTGCAGGTTTATTTGAATTGTAGTGAACCTTGACATTGTCCATGGAAATACCGGAATGTGCTTCAATGCCGGTTTTTAGATCGTCGGGCAATCCCGTTTCGTTAGGCTTGCCGGTAGGTAATTCTTTTGACTGTACTGTGGCATGCGGTATGAACCTGCCTTGCAAAAGCTCATCTTCTTCCATGCGTTGCGTTATTTCAAACCGGCCCTGCAGTAATTCTTCTTCCGGCACCGCTTGCAACTGCCCTACCGGATCGCCTATAGCACCGAATTGCTTTCTTTGTGCGATCATATGTGGACTGAGATGAAATGATGCAATTGCTTTTCGCTGATCCACCATTTTTGGGCTGGCATTGATGTCCGCGATCATCTGGCGTTGCGCGATTGCTTCTGGCCGATTACTGACAATGCCCTGAGCCTGAGCAGTATGCGTTAAATTTTTTGCATCAAGCCGAATAGTGCGCGACTGGTGTTCTGATTCTACCGATAGAGATTTCTTCATAGCACCTTCCGATTTTTGTAAATTAAAGTACCGGCAACTTCTCAGTTGGCAGTTTATAATTTCTCACAACAATATATCAAATTATCTATTTTTTTCAACAACGTTTTATAAATAACGATGACACAGTGTACAACAATCAATAGAAGCTTATACAAACGGATTACTGCGACTGCGCCGCCCTGATTGCTTCAAGATTCACTCTTGCCTCTTCGTTACCTTGTTCAGCCGCTTTTTCAAACCATTCTATTGCCTTATTTTCATCCCGGGCAACACCTTCACCCATGAAATAAAGTGCGCCCAAGTTGTTTTGGGCATCCACATGGCCTTGCCCAGCTGCTTTTTTAAACAGTTCGACTGCTTGGTTCATATCCTGCGCAACACCTTCACCGTTTGCATACATTAATCCCAGATTAAATTGTGCATCCGCATAGCCCTGCTCAGCAGAACGATAAAACCAGCCCGCCGCCAATTCAGGATCGTTATCCAATACCTGACCGGTTACTGTTTTAGAAACAGCTTCACCTGTGTAGTACATGACACCCAGACTATTTTGCGCTACCGGGTCACCCGCTCTGGCTTCTTCGAGCATCGCCTGAAATTTTTCTCCAGGCGATAGACCATCTTCAGTATCGCCAGGTAAAATCTGTTCTCTGAGTTCAACTTTTTCTTCCGGAGACAGCCCTTCACTCAGAAAAGACGGCAATTCATCAATAGTTGTTACTTCGTTGAGTGTCTGAGACATCGCGCCGTTATCTGATTGATCACTCGACGTTTCATCCCCGCAACCAGACAATACAATCAATGGCGTAACAAGTAATAAAACAGTCCATACTTTCATTTGATACATCCTTTATCCCTACAAAATTGACAATATAATTCGTTTTAAAATTTTCTTCATTTTGTGAATAATCGCTTTACATTGAAATCCCAAAAACTGCTTGGGCAAAAATTTTCATATAAACTTGTTCAAGCGACTGTAATCACTGCGATTATACGTAATTATCTTATAAAATTTCACTTTGCGTGTTTTTAACAAGATCGCGCGTCAGTCACGTCATGCAAAAAATTATCGCCAGCAACCGAAATTTCATCGCGCGCCGGCTTTTTTGAGCATTTCCACCGCTTCCGCATGGCGGTAAACATTAGCAAGCGTCAAGGCAGTCGCACCATTGTTTGCTTTTATATTGACATCCGCTTTACCTGCCAACAACACATAAATTACGCCAAGATGACCGTGCTGCGCTGCCAGCATCAAGGCGGTTGCACCGTTCTCCAACTGGTGATCAACCTCAGCACCCGCTTCAATTAACGCGTGTACAACCTGTTGATGTCCGCCTCTTGCAGCAAGCATTAATGCCGTCATGCCATCACTGTTTCTTTTGGCGCGCAAATCTGCATTGGCTTCCAATAATTGGTTTACAACTTCTCTGCGGTTTCTTTTCG
Organism: Nitrosomonas sp.; assembly: GCA_003514765.1. Taxonomy (GTDB): domain Bacteria; phylum Pseudomonadota; class Gammaproteobacteria; order Burkholderiales; family Nitrosomonadaceae; genus Nitrosomonas. The sequence continues at coordinate 2,278 of DOOY01000161.1, forward strand.
CTGCAAGAATCAGGGCCGTTTCTCCTGTTTCGGTAGCGGTGGCGTTAATATCTGCACCCAATGGCAGCAATAGCTTAACCAAATAACCGCGACCGTCCCGAGAAGCCTGAATTAGAGCCGTATAACCATTGTCGCCTCGATAATTAATATCGGCTCCACTGTTTATCAAGCGTTGTACTATCGGCTTGCTGCCTTTTCTGATTCCTGCGAAAAACGCTGTATTGATTGTATCTTCAGAAATTTCATGATCAGCGTCGAGAATTTTTTTCACCAACGGCAAATTCCCTTTTTCGGCTGCGAGAATCAATTCTTCGTCAACTGATTCAGCAGCCTTTGCCCATGCATTCATGGCCCATAAAAATACGATCAGTATAAAACCGAACCGTTTAATTGTTCGCAATCGTTGCTTTTGTAATTTTGTCATTCACACTTCCCTTAATTCATTCAATACTTTATTTATAAAATCAATAAGATAAACAACTCATTCTAAAACCAGGCCATATTTTAAATGACACCGGATTTTGATCATTGCACTTAGTGCATTCCATCATTGCGGGAGCTATGCTAAGCTCAACGTTTTCAGTTTCAAAAAAATTGCTGGGCCGGATATTTCGCAGCATTACCGTATTATTCTGACTATCTTGTTTATATATGTCCAATCTGATGACCCTGGATTCAGAATTATTCTTATATAAAATAAACGCTAAACATAAAATTTTATCAAAAGAAAATTAATGAGTCTTGAAAATTACGATATTGCAATTATAGGTGGCGGCCCTGTAGGTATGGCTTTAGCGCTTGCATTAAGCAACAGCAGTCATCTGTCTATCTTGCTTTTGGAAGCGCGCGGTCTACCGGATAAAATTGATGATGAACGCCCTTTGGCATTATCGCATGGGAGTCACTTGATTTTACAGCGACTAGGCGCTTGGAAAAAACTGT
>DOOY01000114.1 GCA_003514765.1 Nitrosomonas sp.
ATCATTCTTTTCCCGATGCCGGGACCATTCGGTATACCGACTATGGCGGTCGGTCTTTCGATTATGCTGAAAGCATCCAACCGGGTCAAACGTACGACCATCAGCCTCGTCCACAAAAACCGCCATAGTAGCCGTCTATGGCGTAAAATTCGCGGCCTGTATAAACGCATTCGCTGCTAACAGCTCGCCGACAAAAGTCAAAAAACACCACCCATCTCAACTGCTACAGCAGTTCATTTGCCAGATTAGCCAGATGCGATCGCTCCCCTTTCTCGAGCCGTACATGTGCATAAATCTCATGATGTTTAATTTTATCGATCAGATAAGACAAACCGTTACTCTGAGAATCGAGGTAAGGGGTATCAATCTGGTAAATATCCCCGGTAAAAATGATTTTGGTATTTTCACCCGCGCGTGTAATAATGGTTTTTACTTCATGCGGCGTCAGGTTTTGCGCTTCATCAACAATAAAACAGACATTTGAAATGCTTCTGCCCCGGATATACGCAAGTGGCGTGATAGTCAGCTTTTCCTGCTCAAGTGCATCGGTTATCTGTTTATACTCTTTGTCCCGCTCATCGTACTGGTTTTTAATAAATTTCAGATTATCCCAGAGCGGTTCCATATAGGGATTCAGCTTGGACACGATATCACCCGGTAAATATCCGATATCCTTATTGCTGAGTGGCACAATCGGCCTGGCCAGATAAATCTGTTTATAATACCTTTTCTGGTCAAGCGCGCCAGCCAGGGCAAGCAGCGTTTTCCCCGTTCCCGCAACGCCCTGCAGTGTAACCAGTTTGATATTGGGATGCGTAATCGCGTGCAAGGCAAAAACCTGCTCGGCGTTTCTCGGTGTAATCCGGTAAGCGGATTTCTTTTCAATGTGCTCGATTCTTTGTGACTCAGGATTATAGTAAACCAATATAGAGGCGCGGCTGTTTTTCAGAATGAAATAATGATTGGGAACAGGCTCTTCGATGCCGATATCCTCGGGCAAACAATAGTCATGCTCATAAATATTGTCGACAATCGCTTTGGATACGCCTTCAATCACCGTGCTGCCGGTATATAAGGCGTCCAGATCCTTTATTTTCCCGGTTTGAAAATCCTCCGACAGGATATTCAGCGATTTGGCCTTGAGCCGCAAATTAATATCTTTGGTGACCAGAATAATTTTTTTGCGTGGATAGGCCTCGCTCAAGGAAATTGCTGCATTTAAAATGCGATGATCTGCATTATTTTCTCCAAATATTTTGGTTGCATCCAGCCCGATCGTCTGCTCATGCATCACAACCTTAAAGTGACCGTGATTAGGCTGGTCAATCGGAATCCAGTTTTGTAACGAATGATGCGACGACAGCCTGTCCATAATCCGAATAAATTCTCTGGTTTCAAAATTTTTTGTTTCGTTGCCTTTTTTGAAATAGTCCAGTTCTTCGAGTACGGTAATCGGAATGGCGACATCATTATCCGCAAAGCTGTAAATGGCATAGTGGTTATACAGGATAACGGAAGTATCCAACACGAATATTTTCTTTTGCTTTCTTGGCATGAATGGGACGACCTACCTTATAAAATGATCATGCTATGAGGGGTTTTATTACGACATTGTGAAACAAGTAATTCAGATTACAGTAAGAGCTGATAAATCAGCATAAGCTGATTTAATTATATATGGTTTTAGTTGGAAAGCGCGAACGCCATACGCGAACACATATGCCAGGATAAGCTGGTCATGGTTCGAGTAAGCAAAGAAATAAAAAAAACCGGCTGATTAAATACGAGTATAGGCAACGGTGCAGGCGGCTGAATTTGAAAAGATGTAGATTCAGATTTTCTTTTCATCCAGCTTGGTCCTGTAAATGCTGTGCCGCAATGCCAGAAATACCATTTACATTCAACACAACCTGTTTTCTTTATAGACGGGACGGATTAAAACGAGAATCAAATGCTGATCAATCTTTTTAAGATCATTGAAATACAATTCACCTGTAAATTGTTCGCCATTTGCAGCAAAAACTTTGAAATTATGTCCGATACGTGAAAGGAAGCGCAGATACGGATTAACCCGTTCATTGCCGTCTTCAAGGAGGTCAACTTCTTCCAGTTTTGGCACCATACTGGAAATATGACGCTTTATCGAATGCTTGGGATGATGTCCCAATAATCTCGCTCCTTCCTCGTTGGTATCCAGTATCGTGCCGTTTTCCGCAAGCAAGAGAATTGCTGCTTTGCTCCCGTTGCCGCGGACTTGCAATTGTCCACGAAATTCTGCTGATAACTCATGTGATTGCGTGTTCATGGTTTTCTCCCGTTGCTGTGATGAATAAAGGATTTCGTGTTGGAAATTTTCATTAGGATTGACGCGTTATTACTGTTGATTAAAATGAATTGAAAAGGGTGTTTAACGTAAATAGCCGGACTGTACTTGAGCGAAATATTCGCGGGGCGATAGATCAGCCACATCTACCGGCTACTTAATTAAAGTTGACTGCTTTTTTTGTATTTTGACATGTTCATATGACGCTTTTCGGACATTTACATGACAAAACAAAATAATCCAATAAATTAAGATTAGATGACGTAAAATTGTATGCCGCAGCGCATTCATAACACCCGGCGCATGCCATGCGCCAAAGCATAAAACACATCTGTTCCGCTTGAAAAGCTCTGATGGGAAAATGAAACTTGCAACTGTCTGTCAAACCACGATTTAAGTTAGCTGACAATGCATCCCGTAACAGACGCCAGCTCTGGGACTGTAAATATCAGATCTCACCACTTTCGATATGCCGGATATCTTCGCCGCTCACCATATACACCACATATTCAGCCAGATTACGGGCATAGTCGCCGATGCGCTCCAATGATTTCAAAATCAGAACGATATTGAAAACATGCCCCATGTTGCGCGTATCTTCGAGCACGTAGGTTGTCAGTCTGCGCAAACTTGCGCTGAACTCTTCATTCAATTCATTATGGCTGCTCAAAAATTTTGTGGCTCTGTTTTGATCAAGCACTTCCAGAATTCCGATGGCTTCTTTAAGTGATGCAGATGCCAGTTTGCCCATAACTGCGATATCATGCAGCAAATAGCTGCCGGGATTACTGTGCTCGTTGTGGTAAATGTTCATGGATATCCGGGCAACTCGGGCAGCTTCATCGCCTATACGTTCAAGATCGGCGACCCCTTTTGAAAATGCCATAATGACGCGCAGATCGCGCGCCACCGGACAACGTTTTGCCAATACTTCAGCTATTGCACTGTCTATTCTCTTTTCCAGAGAATTTACCTGATACTCTACTTCGCTCATGGCGCGCGCATCTTCTGGATCTTGACGCTG
>DOOY01000324.1 GCA_003514765.1 Nitrosomonas sp.
TGTCAATTGCCGTTGGAACCGCTTTTGTAGCCACGCTTGCCGCCGGTAGTGTTTCAGCAGAAGCTGATACAACCGCGAATCCATTTGCCATGAATGAATTATCCAGTGGATATATGCAACTGGCTTATGGTGGTGGCGATAGCAGTAAAGATAAATCCGATAAAAAAGATAAATACGGTGAAGGTAAATGCGGTGAGAAAAAATCCGAAAAAGAAGGCAAATGTGGTGAAGGCAAATGTGGCGGTGATATGAAAAAGAAAAAAGAAGGTGACTCCGGCGGTAACGACACCGAAAAGAAAGGATACTAAAGCACTAAAAATTGATTAACAGGCTGTTCTGCTGCACATAATCATGAGCGATGAATCTTATCCTGTTCATGGTGCCGGGCTTGGTCTGCGTCGTACGCTAATGCGCACGATAGCAGATCAGTCTGTTAACTCTGTTGATTTTTGGGAAATCGCACCGGAAAACTGGATAGGCGTAGGTGGTTTTTACGGAAAGAAGTTGCGTGCATTTACTGAACAGTATCCTTTTATTTGCCATGGATTATCACTATCCATAGGCAGTCCTTCACCACTAGATGAGGCTTTTTTACAGCGTCTCAAGCGTTTTTTGATAACACATCGAATACGTTGCTACAGTGAGCATCTGAGCTATTGCAGCGATGACGGGCATCTCTATGATTTATTACCTATTCCATTCACTGAAGAAGCTGTGCATTATGTCGCAGGTCGCATCAGACGCGTACAGGAAATTCTCGATCAACGTATTGCCATGGAGAATGTTTCCTACTATGCTGCGCCAGGCCAACAAATGGCAGAAATTGATTTCTTGAATGCTGTCCTGGAAGAAGCGGATTGTGATTTATTACTGGATGTTAACAATATTTATGTAAACAGTGTCAATCATCGCTATGATGCAGAAGTTTTCCTGCAGGAAATACCGGCCAAGCGCATACGGTATATCCACATAGCCGGGCATCATAATGAAGCTGATGACTTGCTGGTGGACACTCATGGCGCCGATGTCATTGATCCGGTTTGGTCATTGCTTGAAAAATCGTATCAACAGTTTGGCGTCATTCCTACATTATTGGAGCGGGATTTCAATATGCCATCATTACAAACGCTGGAATTAGAAGTCAGCCGTATTCAGGAGTTGCAGCGGAAATGGCGGTACCGGTGTCATGAGTACATCCAACACGCCTGATCGACCGGATTTTGTGCAGTTGCAATATGCTTTTGCTGCACATATCCGCAATCCGGACTTAAATCCGCGTCCGCATGACATTGAAGAACGTCGTATGAAAATCTACTGCGAGTTATTTTATAACAATGTAGAAGATTTTATGGCTAACACTTTTCCTGTATTGCACAGTATTATATCTGATGAACGTTGGCATGCTCTGATACGCGACTATTTTTCCTGTCATCGATCAAGCACACCGCTTTTTCCGGAGATGCCGCGTGAATTTCTGAAATATCTCGAGCACGAACGTGCGTTCGACCCAGCAGATCCACCTTTTATGTCGGAACTTGCGCACTATGAATGGGTGGAGCTTGCGTTATCGATACTGGATGAAAAAAATGATCGGACTCGCTTCAATGCGTACGGTGATGTGCTTGCGGGTGTGCCCGTTGTGTCGCCTTTGGTGTGGGTGCTGAATTATTGCTTTCCAGTCCATCAAATCAGTCCTGAATTCCAACCACAGGCACCTGGTGAGCATCTGACACATTTGGTTGTTTATCGTGACAAAGAGGACAAAATACATTTTATTGAATCAAATCCTGTGACCACACGCCTGTTACAGCTCATGATCGATAACGAGCACATGAATGGTCAGGTTTTATTGCAACAAATTGCAACAGAGCTAAAACACCCACAGCCGGACATTGTAATTAATGGCGGCTTTGAGATCATGAAAGACTTTATCAGTCGCGGTATTTTGCTGGGTGTGCGGATATAATTTATTTGCAGGAAATCTACTGGTAATCAATGTAATAACACGTTAAAAAGCAATGCCGGTTTTATTTTGTGTTCTAAGACATATGAGGAGATATAAGCATCGATTCTAAAGAAGGTATCTGACTATTTTTCAATGCTTTTATGTGGCGTCTGTGTTGAGAGGGACTGCGTTGTTGCGGTTTCAAGCCCGTTACCACAATGCCAGCACAATTGAAAATTTGACGGATTTTCTTCACCACATGCGGCACAGTTGATTATTGCATTGGTCTGCGGGATGGTTTCATACTGTTGAACAATTTTACGGCCGCGTTCATAATCCGTATCTCTTATAATCCACACCTCTGGGTAAGCATGTGTAAACGGGATATCTCCCATGCCACCCTGAGCATGCTGGTTGAATAATTGTGCCGGAATTAAGGCATGTTCCAGCATATCAAGTACAATCTGTGCCTCCATAAGATTATTGGCGGAATAGATTTTTTTCACGGCATTTTTATTTTTTAATGAGTAATTGCTGCATAGATTTTAAAAAAGCTTATATCTGTGGAATTCAGGTAAATATTTTATAACATTTTGAGTTCTTTTAACCAATCGAAAGTGTTTCGCGCAGTTTACACTTCAGATTTTCGTGATTTCGAACCTTATTGCTGCGAGTAGATTGGGTTCGCTGTGAGAGCTTGATCGAAAAGACACTATATCCATAAAATTTTATTTATATTTTTATTCAAAAAATGTGGTTTAAGAATTTGTTAATTTATCGAATAACCAATGGAGAAATTACGCCGTTACAATTGGAGGAAGCACTTGCCAAGCATGTGCTGCAAGACTGTACGCAAATGGAGATGCAAAGCCGTGGTTGGGTAAAGCCACAGGATAATCAAGACGGATTTGTACATGTCTGTGGACAACATGTATTGATTACATTGGGTATTGAAAAAAAATTATTGCCAACTGCAGTGATCAATCAATATGCTAAAAGCCGGATTGAAACGATGGAACAGCATCAGGGGTATAAACCCGGTAAAAAACAAATCAGGGATATCAAGGAAGCGGTATTTATAGAGTTAATGCCGCGTGCTTTTACACAGCGGCATATTACTTATGCCTGGATTGATTTGACTAAGAAAATGCTAATCATCGATACTGCCAATCTTAAGCGGGCGGAAGAATTGATTGAGTTGTTGTTAGCAACAGTGGGCGGTTTAAGAGTAATACCATTGACAACACTCTCTTCACCTTCAGCTGTAATGACGCGCTGGTTGTCCGGTGATGAACCACCTGCGGTTTTTACAATTGACCGTGATTGTGAATTGCAGGGAATGGATGATGAAAAAGCCACGGTTCGTTATACCCATCATGTACTGGATGCCGGGGAGACAATCAGACATATTAAATCAGGTAAAAAAGTAACGCGCCTGGCCATGACCTGGGCAGACAAAATTTCATTTGTTTTGCATGAAAATTTTCAGATCAGGCGCGTTGTACCATTAGATATCATCAAGGAATCTGCTGATATGTCAGATTCCTTGGAAGATCTTTTTGAAAGCGATTTTGCCATCATGTCGGGCGAGATAAGTCAGTTTCTGCCTGATTTAATCCATACACTGGGTGGTGAAAATCCGTCCCGTTAACTGACTATTTTTTTTCTTGCGTATGGTCTTTAATACCCGAGAGGACACCAGTTGCAATTTTATGTATAAAACCAGCGGTACTATGTGTAAGTTGAGCACTCGCGTCAATTTGAGCATGACCAACAGAGGCAGCCTGCTGAGCAAAAGTGGCCAGCGTTTCTTTTAACTGGGCACCGACAACAGTGCCGTTATTTTTAGCATGATTCGCGGCATCGTGCAATATCTCCGAAATGACGCCTTTGGCTGCCGAGGCTGTATTTTGCAGTGTATCCAGAAACAGACTTTCCAGGCTTTCCAGATCAGTTTTAGTGCGTGCCAACTCTTTATCCGAAAATTTATGCGCGTGACCGGCCGCTTCTTGAACAGCGAGTTTGGAAGCCTCTGCAAACCTGGCCAGTGCTGAATCCAAGCCAGAAATGGCGGCAGTAATCTGTGATTTTGCAGTTTGTGACTGACTGGCTACCGTTGATAATTTCTGTTGCGCACCTTCCTGAACGCCATTGGTAACGGCAGTAATAATACGGCGAATAGAATCAATATCGAGTCGATCCGCCTTCATTGCTTTCAGGGTTAAATGATGAACGGTTTCCTGAACGTTTGTGCCTTCAACGAGTGCGTCATGAATGTCCCTTTCTAATTGACTCAAATCGTCGTTTATATTTACGGTGTCATTGTCAGTAGTTGAATTGCTACCATGGGTTGTACCGCCGGTTTCAGTTTGCATGCTTTTCATCCTGTCATTTTAAGTGAATAATATTATTATGAGTCATTGTCCTCCCACAATCCGTAACAGGTCAAGACCATTCATATAAGGTTGCAGCACTTCGGGAATTGATACGCTGCCATCCGCATTCTGATAGTTTTCTAGGATGGCGACCAGTGTTCTGCCGACCGCCAGACCGGAGCCATTTAGCGTGTGTAATAACGTGGTTTTGCCATTTTCATTGCGAAAACGTGCCTGCATGCGTCTTGCCTGGAATGATTCGCAGTTACTGCAAGACGAAATTTCTCTATACGTGTTTTGTGCAGGTAACCAGACTTCAATATCATAAGTTTTGGCAGCTGAAAAGCCCATATCGCCAGTGCATAATGTTATGACCCGATAGGGTAATACCAGTTTCTGCAGAATTTTTTCAGCGTTGCTGACTAGTGCTTCAAGTGCTGCGTAAGATTGATCAGGACGAACAATATGCACCAGTTCAACTTTGTCGAATTGGTGTTGGCGAATCAATCCGCGGGTATCTTTGCCATAACTGCCGGCTTCGGAACGAAAACAGGGCGTATGTGCGACAAATTGCATAGGTAATGATTTTAGTGCTACGATTTCATTACGTATGATATTGGTGAGGGGAACTTCGGCGGTAGGTATCAGATAAAAACCGGCTGTCTTTTTATCGTTATGAACTGTATTTGCAGCGGTATTTACGACGAAAAGGTCTTCTTCAAATTTGGGTAATTGACCGGTTCCCTGCAAACTGTCATGGTTGACCAAATAGGGCGTATAGATTTCTGTGTAACCATGTTCCTGGACATGGGTATCGAGCATAAACTGTGTCAATGCGCGATGAAGCCGAGCCAAGCCACCTTTGATCAGACTAAAACGCGCACCACTGAGTTTTGCGGCGGTTTCAAAATCCAGTAATTTCAGACTTTCGCCAATACTGACGTGATCTCTTATTTCAAAGTTAAATGAACGAATTTTCCCCCAGCGTCGAATTTCCTGGTTGTCTTCCTCACCACTGCCTTCCGGCACGCTGTCATGTGGAAGATTCGGTACTCCGAGTAAAATATTTTGTAGCTCGGATTGAATCTGCTCCAATCTAATTTCAAATTGCTTAAGCTCGTCACCGAGATTGGCAACTTCGGTAAGAATGGGTGTTGCATCTTCTCCTTTGCTTTTAGCTTGACCGATCATTTTTGAAGCCACATTACGCTTGGCTTGAAGGTCTTGGGTCTGGGTTTGAATTTTTTTACGGTCAGCTTCCAACTGATTGAATTGTTCAATTGGAAAATGATAACTTCTACTCGCCAATTTTTTAGTGACATAATTCAGATCGGTGCGTAGTAGTTGGATATCGAGCATGTAAACTCCAGTAATTTTGTTTTTGAGAGAGTCAGCTTGTATACTTAAAATTTTGTAGGTACATAATTTTGAAGTTTTTTCTCAACTTAACGATGCTGCCCGGATTGTTTTTGTTTCTTAGCTTTTTTGTCCAGATTGCGCAAATAATTCAGTTTTTCCTGAATCTTCTTTTCAAGACCGTTCTGTGTCGGCTGATAAAAATGAACATCAGGCATCGCATCCGGAAAATAATCCTCACCGGCAACATAAGCTTCCGGGTAATCATGCGCATAGTGATAATCGCGACCATGCCCCATTTTTTTCATTAATTGTGTCGGTGCATTGCGTAAGTGTATGGGTACCGGTCTGGATTTATCTTTGGCAATGTAGGACCGGATTTTCTTATAAGCCATATATGCGGCATTGCTTTTGGGTGCGCAGGACAAATATAAGGCTGCCTGTGCCAGGGCAAGTTCTCCTTCAGGACTTCCCAGTCTTTCATAGGTTTCACAAGCGCTTAATGCCATTTGCAGCGCACGTGGGTCTGCCATGCCAATGTCTTCAACCGCCATTCGAATCAGACGGCGTCCAATGTAAAGCGGTTCAGTGCCACTATCGAGCATACGACATAGCCAGTAAAGCGCGGCGTCGGGCGACGAACCGCGAACTGATTTATGTAATGCAGATATCTGATCATAAAATACATCGCCGCCTTTATCAAAGCGTCGCGCGTTGCGTGACAAAGCATTTTGCACATGTTGTGTATCGATTTCAGTTATTTTTTCGGTTTCTGCCGCAATAATCATTTGTTCAAACATATTAAGCATGCGCCGCGCATCTCCATCTGCAAATGCGATAATTAATTCACGAGCATCATCGGAAAATTGTTGTGGATTCGGGATATTTTCAAGCGCGCGTTTAAATATTTGATTCAAGTCATCGTCTGTCAGCGCAATTAAAGTGTACACTTGAGCACGTGAAAGCAGAGCACTATTGACTTCAAAAGACGGATTTTCGGTGGTTGCACCGACAAAAGTAAATAATCCCTGCTCAACATATGGTAAAAAAGCATCTTGCTGTGATTTGTTGAAGCGGTGCACTTCATCAACAAAAAGAATGGTGTGGCGTCCATCGTGTTGTAATACCTGCTGTGCGCGTTCTATAGCGCTACGAATTTCCTTGACCCCGGATAGCACAGCTGATAACGAAATAAATTCAGCGTTAAAAGCATTGGACATGATTTGCGCCAGCGTTGTTTTGCCAGTACCTGGCGGGCCCCATAAAATCATGGAATGCGGTTTTCCCGATTCAATTGCCAGCCGTAACGGTTTTCCGCTTCCTAACAGATGATGTTGTCCAGTAACATCATCCACCGTCTTTGGCCGCAATTTTTCCGCGAGCGGTGATTTGAGTGCATAGCTGGTAATACAATCACTCACTGATGACATCCGCACCTTCCGGTGGCACAAATTTAAAGAAACCGTCAGACAAACTTGGGTTTTTTGTCAGTTCGGAAAATGTTAAATATGTTGTTTGACCAAAATTATCTCTTAAGGCCATAAATTGTAAATTGCCCGTTAGCGAAAAACCCAGCTGGATGAATTCAAATGCACTGTCTTTATTTTTGGGGATTGCTTCCATCCATTTAATCTCGTCTTGCAAGCCGAGATTTGTCAGTTCAAAGTTATCTTCAATAGCCGTGCTTCCGGCTAATAATGCAGCAGGGCTACTGCCGATGGCAATGTTAAACTGACGAATGGTTACCTGATTTAAATCATGATCATAAAACCAGACCTGTTTGCCGTCACCAATAATGGATTGTTCATATGGGGTCTGATAAATCCAGCGAAATTTGTCTGGACGTTCAAATTCGAGCGTGCCGCTTGATTGCTGTATCGCACGTGCGTTTTTGTCGAACAAAGTCTGAGAAAAATTTGCACGTACCGTTTGTGTTTCATGGATGAAGGTCTTCAAATCGTCGACAGCTGCAGCCAAAGTAAAGACAGGAATTCCCTGCAGCAGAACAAACAGGGAAAGAATCAAGAAAGAAACACCAGTGCGTTTTATTATGCGGTTCATACTATCGCTTTAAAATAGAGCTATGAATTATATAGAAAACAACAAAGCTGATTTTTAATCTATTCGCCGCGTGCCGGGGCCAGAACTTCACGGTTACCATTACTTTGCATGGCGGATACCAGGCCGGCGCGTTCCATTTCCTCGATCAACCGTGCTGCTCGATTATAGCCAATACGAAGATTTCTTTGTACCAATGAAATGGATGCGCGGCGTGTTTTGATAACAATTTGAACGGCTTCGTCGTAAAGCGGATCGCTTTCTCCACCAGTCTGTTTTTTTGAATCATCTGAGAAATCTCCGCCGTTTTCTTCTTCGCCGGTTCTTAGAATTTCTTCTACATAGCAAGGCTCGCCATGTTCTTTAAGATATTCAGCAACCTTGTGAACTTCATGATCCGCAACATAGGCGCCATGAATCCGCTGCGGGTAACCGCTGCCTGGTGGCAAATAAAGCATATCGCCTTGACCCAATAAAGTCTCTGCACCCATCTGGTCAAGGATAGTTCTGGAATCAATTTTACTGGAAACCTGAAAAGCGACTCGAGTCGGAATATTTGCCTTTATTAATCCGGTAATTACATCAACAGAAGGGCGTTGGGTCGCTAACAGAAGATGAATTCCTGCGGCACGGGCTTTTTGTGCCAGTCTGGCAATTAAATGTTCTACTTTTTTACCGGCCACCATCATTAAATCGGCTAATTCATCAATAACTACCACAATCAGTGGTAATTCACTGAGTTGCTCAGGTGTTTCGTCTGTAGACAGTGGATTATACAAAGGTTCCTCTTTTTTGGCTGCATCGCGAATTTTTTGATTGTAGCCGTTCAGATTACGTACTCCCAGTGAAGACATAAGTTTGTAACGACGTTCCATCTCGGCCACCGACCAGCGCAATGCGCTTGCCGCCTCACTCATATCGGTGACAACGGGTGTCAAGAGATGTGGAATACCTTCGTACACCGATAATTCCAACATTTTCGGGTCAACCAGAATCAGGCGTACCTGTTCAGGCGTACTTTTATAAACTAAGCTCAAAATAATGGCATTAATGGCAACAGATTTACCAGAGCCTGTTGTGCCTGCAACCAAAGCATGCGGCATTTTGGCGAGATCGGATATTACAGGGCGTCCGCTGATATCTTTACCTAACGCTATTGTCAGCGGAGAGGTTGTATCGGCATAAGGTTGTGAGCTGAGTATTTCGAGCAGGCGAACCATCTGCCGCTTTGGATTGGGAATTTCCAATCCCATTGTTGTTTTACCCGGGATTGTTTCAACCACACGGATGCGTGCAACCGAGAGCGCACGCGCTAAATCTTTTATTAGATTAATAATTTGATTACCCTTGACGCCAACGGCAGGTTCAACTTCATAACGTGTAATGACAGGCCCGGGATAAGCTGATACGACCTTGACAACAACACCAAACTCCTTAAGCTTGTTTTCAATCAAGCGCGATGTTGATTCGAGTATTTCCTTGGACAGGACTTCTACATCTTTTTCAGGTTCATCGAGTAAGTGCAAAGGTGGCAAGCATGATTCTGATAAATTCGGAAACAAAGATTTTTGTTTTTCTTTTGCGGTGCGCTCTGATTGGGCTAAATTGTTCGTTGGTAATTCAATATGAAGGGGTGCGTTTTCACTCGCTTGCTTTTTTTCAAATACAAAGATTTCTTTGGGTTCGTATGTGTCTGCCCACTCTGTTTGCTTGCTGCGTATGCTAAGCCATTGTTTTTGAATCCATAAGATGTTGTTTTCAACAACTTCCCCTATTTTCTCGACGAAGCGCACCCACGACAATCCTGTAAATTGACTGAAACCAATCGCAATTAAAATCAACAGCGTCATGGTTGCACCCGTAAATCCAAGAAGTTGAGATAAATAATAACTGATACCTTCTCCAAATAACCCACCGGATAGATACGGAAGGGAAACATCCAGTGTATAAAAGCGGAGAGATTCAAGTCCGCTGCTGGCTATCAGCAATAAAAGAAACCCACATATGGATAACAAGATTGAATGACGATCGAAAATACCGGCAATATCTATGCGGCGATAACTCCATGAAACAGTAGCAAAGAAAAATGCCACCCACCACCATGCAGACACACCAAAAAGATATAACAAAAGATCGGCCAGCCATGCGCCAATATGTCCGCCCGCGTTTTGGATATGATCGTAATCACCACTATGAGACCAACCAGGATCACCTTGATCATAGCTATAAAATATTAAAATGAGATAAAGTGCTGCACCAACAAGTATTAACCAACCGGATTCGCGTAATAACCTGGATACACGTGGCGGTAGAGGACGGCCATTTGATTTGTTGGCCATTGGTTTGTTAATCAAACTCATGAATATAGCAAAGCGTTAAGGCTTTATTTAATCTAATGAGGTTTTGATTATATAAGAAATTGGAATAAAAAACGCGGATAGCCCGAAATTGACAATCTATTTATACTATAAGTGTTATATATTCAATTGATGTCGTTTTGAAAAAACTTGCGGTAATTAACTAACCCGATCTTGGTCGGCATAAAATTGCAGGAATATGCGATTTCCCGGTATTCATGGCTTGTGGAAAGGTAGCAACTTGATTGCCACCATTTTCTTTAGCGATTAACAAAGTATCTTCGGCGCGTTTATACAATTTGTGTATGTTGTCTCCATCGTCAAGCATTGTTATGCCGACACTCACTGTTAATCCGGGTTGTATGCCCTGTTGATTCATTCTGGAAACCTTTTCACATAATGCATCACTTGCCTCTTTAGCTTTGTTGATATCTGTTTCAGCATATAAAACCACAAATCTATCATGGTCGACACGGTATAGTTGGTCTGAGCTTCTTATCGATTTCCTGATTTCATTGGATAGCAACTTGATATTTTGATCATCCAAGCCATCCCTGAATTCTTCTTTTTTATTTGATGAATTGAAATGCGCAATATCAAAAATAGCCAGTGATAAATTTCGTTTGTAACGATTACTTCTGTTGATTTCGGTTTTTACTTCTTCTTGAAAAGCCCGGTTATTTTTACAATTTGTTAACGGATCAATAAATGTTTTAGTCATTAGTGTAAAAAGTGCGTGATTTACTTTTTTTATTTTAAGTACCATGTACGCAGTTATTGTAATGACCATTAACGCCAAAATACGGTTAGTCAATATTACTTCCATAGGCGCAACTATACCGGGTGATAGAAAAAACCCCAGTATAATGAGTGATATTCCGATAGCTGTCGCAATATAGGTGCTCCGATTGCTCTTAAATCCTAAACTCGCAAAAACAATCAGTGCGTAAGGTGTACCTGCCGCCACACCTAGAGGTGTGTGAAGATCAAATAAAAAGATACTTAATGATGTGATAAATAAAAACAACCAAAAAAAATGATGGGTGTATTCACTATCAACTAATTTCAGTTGAGCCGCTTTTGGAAAAAATATCGAGCGCATATGGCTATTATCCCCTTCAAACAGGAGTTGTGAAATATTAATTACATATACTTACGTCATCGTTTTGCTTTTTTATAACCCACAGTCTAGAAAACTAATAAATTTATATTTGATTTATCGAAATAATTTTAGCATATTGCATGAGCAATGTTTTTTCTTGATACGATTATATTAAATTAATCGCTAAATACGGAACAGATACAAAAAACAAGGAAAAGCAGAATTTATATATATGATTAATTATTGTTTATTTATAATATATATCAAGGTGCTGGCAGTAGATGAGTAAAACTGATTTGCAGCAAATTCAAACGTGCAACAAATGAAAGAAATAAATTTTAACCGTCGATTAATTTAATAATGCGCGTGCCTGCCAATCGATCATGTAAATATTGGTGTTCGCGGTCAACAAATGCCCATAGTATCCCGATGCCAAAAAATAAAATACCGATAACTGCGATCAAATAGCGAGTAATGGCGATGCGATTATTCAGTCGGTTTCCGTCTACTGTAACAACACGTATTTTCCAAGTCTGCATTGCCAGGGTTTGTCCACCACGCGTCCAGAACCAGATAAAATAATAACCCATGATGATCAATAAGTAAAATTGATATAACGGTATGAAATAAAAAGCGTTTGTGTCACGAAAGATAAGGTGAAAAATAAAACTGGCAATAAAAATAATTGCTAATAAAATTAGAAATTCATATATAAGACTTATGAACTGTCGCCAAAAACCGGGAAAAGAGAATGTCATATATTTTTACTTTTATGATGATGTCATGGCAAGCAGTTATTTCACCATGATTAGCAGCAAATGGTATTGCAAGATTACACGTAATACAATAGCAAATGAATAAGCTATTTGTGGACACTTCATTGGTTAATAACCGAGAAGTATTCGTTGTAAGTAGTATCGTTACTATCGAAGCACTGATTTTTGTACAAACTGAAGTTGATCAACTAGAAAAAAATATGACCGTAGTGTTTTCGGCAGTCGAAACGCTCAAGTAACTTTAGCTTTTTCCAACCACTTTTACCATTATGCGGACATGCATATTGTTATCTCCCAGTTATAAAAATTTGGATAAATAAGACTTGACGGTTTTCAGGTCACAAAGCTGCTTTTCCTCTGTTGCTAATAGAGTTACGACACTATAAATAATAAAAATTTAAGTTAAATTGTATTGATAATTATTCTCGTTTATATTATTATCAATTGTTTAACCAACAATCTTAAGCAGTGAGTGGTTGGTAACCGGTATATTCGGGTGGTGTATGGTCAGATTCGTGGCCGACTTAAAACCGCCAAACTCATTTTTATCATTCACATACGGAAGAAATTAAACGGCTATTGATATTGGTGTTGATTATCCTGTAATGCAGTCACTGTCACAGAAAAATATTGATTATTTAGGATCAAAGCAGAATTTTATTTCTTTGCCAGGATTATTTTTTGTATTAATGATCCATGGGATATTGTTTTATGTGCTGTGGAATCAACGTATGTTGCCGCCTCCAGATCAAATGGTTACTTTGTTCGCGGAAATCATTTCGCAACCTGCCCCAAAAAAGGCGCCGGAAGTCAAGCAGGATCCTGCACCTGCCAAGTTGAGGCCAGTCAAAAAACCCGAGCCCAAACCCAAAATTAAACAATTGGTCACAAAAGCACCCGAAGTACCTAAACAGGAGCCAATTGTGTTGCCGGAGCCTGAACCTGTTGCCGAGCAACCGTCAGTTGCGGAGCCAGTTACAGAAGTGCCGCCAAGACAAATGGAAACGGGGCCTGTAACGCTTTCTACCGAATTATCTGTATCATGTCCGAAATTAACGGCTCCGACATATCCAGCTATTTCGCGCCGTATGGGTGAGGAAGGAAAATTAGTGCTGCGTGTCGAGTTGGATGAAAGCGGTTATATCGACAATGCACGTGTAGTTGACAGTAGCGGGTATACGCGCTTAGACAATGCAGCATTGGAAGCGGTGAAAAATTGGCAATGCAGGCCATCGATGCGAAGTGGTCAACCGGTTCGCGCAATAGCGTTGCAACCTTTTAATTTTGTACTGCAAGGAAATTAAATTAATGGAACAAGGATTAGGTTTTTCTCACTTTCTCGCACAAATCGATGGCGTAGGTATCAGTGTGCTGGTATTGCTCATTTCGCTCTCGGTTGCAAGTTGGTACCTGATTATTACAAAAAGCATATCCAACTTTATTGCGAAAAGACGGGCAACGGCATTTTTGAAGCATTTCTGGAGTGTTGAATCGCTAAATGCAGTGAGAAAGTCTTTCGATAATAGTCCGCCAAACAATGCTTTTGCTGAACTGGCGAAACTGGGTATAGAAGCCGCCGCCGATTCTAAAATGCATGATTCGCAAAAGCTGGCTGCTGCGGGTGGAACCAGCGAATTTCTGACACGTGCATTGCGTAATGGCATTGATCAGGAAGCGGCCCGTGTTGAAAACGGATTGACGCTCATTGCATCCGCAGGTTCTGCGGCACCGTATATTGGTTTGTTTGGCACGGTCTGGGGTATTTATCATGCCCTGATTCAAATTGGTTTGTCAGGGCAGGGGACTTTAGATAAAGTAGCCGGCCCTGTGGGTGAGGCATTGATTATGACTGCTTTAGGGCTTGCAGTCGCGATTCCGGCTGTGTTGGCGTATAACGCGTTTGTACGCCGCAACCGAATCTGGTTGGCGCGTTTGGATGCATTTGCACACGACCTTTTCGTACTGATCACCGTTGGTGATGATAACAGCAATGATAGCAAGGTGCCGTTACAGCAGACATCACCCATATCTCACACCATTGCGCCAGCGACAACGTACTCAAATCTTAAAGAGAGGGCTTGATCATGGCCTTCGGAAGTATGAATAGCAGTGGACAACAGGCCCCGATGGCTGAAATCAATGTGGTGCCGCTGGTTGATGTTATGCTTGTTTTGTTGATTATTTTCATCATTACTGCGCCCTTATTGACGCATTCTGTCAAAATTGATTTGCCTAAAGCTGAGAGTACGCCCAATATTACACAGCCCGAACATGTTGAGTTGGCCATACGAACGGATGGCAGTCTTTTCTGGAACGGGGAACCGGTATTGCTTGATCAGCTATCGAGCCGGTTTGTCGCAACAATCGATCAGGAACCAAGAACTGAATTACATATTAAAGCTGACAAGCTGGCACACTATGAGCATGTGGCACGTATCATGAGTATTGCTGCTAATGCCGGTATGGCAAGAATTGGATTTATTACTGATCCGACATTGCAAGAGTAGCGTTCAGAACTTTGCCTGATGGTTTTTTATTGCTTTTGTGTCGGAGTATGTGGAAATTGTACAGACGACAGTGTTCCGGCTGTAGGATCGTTAAAAATATCCATTGACAGGTTGTTCTCGCTATGGGCAACGATCACTGTAATAACTGCGTCACCTGTCACATTGACAGCAGTGCGCATCATGTCCAGCAGGCGGTCAACGCCCATAATCAGCGCAATACCTTCAACCGGCAGCCCGACCTGATTGAAAACCATAGCAAGCATAATCAGACCAACACCCGGTACGCCCGCAGTGCCGACAGAAGCCAGCACCGACATGCCGATGACTGTCAGGTAACCGGATAAGCCGAGTTCGATCCCGTAAACATTAGCGATAAAAACGGTAGCGACACCTTGCATAATAGCGGTGCCATCCATATTGATCGTGGCGCCAAACGGCACAACAAACGAAGCGGTTGAGTTATCAACACCCATTCGTTTTTCAACGGTTCTGAGTGTTATTGGAATAGTGGCATTGGAACTGGATGTGCTGAAAGCAAAAATCTGTGCTGTACGCATTTTTTTGAGGAATTGCACAGGATTGATTCTTCCCAATAGTTTTAGTAAAACCATCAATGTCCCCGTTGCGTGACAAATCAATACTATGACAACTGCACCAAAATAGCCGATCATGGGCAATATCAATCCAGGTCCCTGCATGGCAAAAGTATTGGCCATTAACGCAAATACTCCGTAAGGTGCAATAGACATCACTACGTTGACTACCTGCATCATGACTTCATTCAGTTTTTCAGTACTCTCGATAATCGGACGTCCACGTTCACCAATCATCAATAAGCAAATAGCAAACAGCAAGGTGAAAAAAATAATCTGTAACATGTTGCCTTCAGCAAACGCAGCGACGGGGTTGTCTGGAACAAGATCAATCAGCACCTGTGTCAAGGGCGGAGCCTCTGGTGCGGTAAATTCGCTTTGCGATGCGGGCGACAAATCAAATGTCTTACCCGGCCCAATGCTGATCGAAACAATAATAGCCAGTGAAATTGCAAGTGCAGTGGTTAACAAAAACAGAAAGAATGCCTTGATACCGACACGTCCCAGTTTATTAATGTCACCAATGCCGCAAACACCGCAGATTAGAGAGAAAGTAACCAACGGTACTACGAGCATCTTGAGTAAATTGATAAAAACCGCACCGACAACATGAAACAAACCTTGCACAAAATAGTTTTGAATAATTGCATTGTCTTGAGCAAAAGCGTTAATCAAACTACCCAGTACAAGACCGGCAAGCATCCAGATGAGTATTTTTGTAGTCATGTTCATGGGCATAGATTTTAAAGTGACACAGTGGGGAATTATGACTTTATAAACGGGTTGTATAATTTGATATATAACGCCACAAATTAGTGGTGTGATAGCCGTTGCAATTTTATCAAGTGCATGCCGAAAAGAAAGTGAGGCAGGGCTTATTCTCCCGGTTGCAGCGTTAAAGTGACAACCAGTTCTTGTTTGTTTCTTAGAATCGTAACCTCTATGGTGTCGCCCACGCGATACTCGTCGATACGCGTGAGCAGTATCTCTACCGAGTTTACCGGTTTGTTGTCAATGGCGACTATAATGTCTTTAGGTATAATTTCACCATCCGGCGAAATAACTGCGCCTTTCAATCCGGCTGCATCGGCGGCTGAACCACGGCTGACACCCAGGATAACTACGCCGTCCACATCCAGCATGCCAGTCAGCCGGTCGTTAAATTTGCCGTCCACGGTGATACCTAACGCCGGACGAATATATTTGCCTCGGCTGATAAGTTGCGGCACAACGCGGTTGACGGTATCGACAGGCACTGCAAATCCAATACCGGCACTCACACCGCTGGGACTGTAAATGGCGGTGTTTATGCCAATCAGGCGTCCCGCCGAATCAAGCAATGGACCGCCAGAGTTGCCGGGATTAATGGCAGCATCCGTTTGTATCAGATTATCAATGGTGCGACCGCCTTCGCCCGGTAAAGAGCGGTCTAACGCTGACACAATGCCGGTTGTTAACGTCCAATCCAGACCGAAGGGATTGCCGATGGCAAAAACTTTTTGTCCGACTTTAAGATCACGGCTGGTTCCGAGGGGAACGGGCACAGGTCGCTGAAAGCCAATGCCGATTCTTAGCACCGCAATATCATGTGCAGCGCTTGCGCCCACCAAAGCGGCCTTGTAATCGCGGCCATCCGCCAAGCGAACTTTTGCTTCGCTGGCGCCCCTGATAACATGAAAATTGGTGATGATATGGCCATTATCATCCCAAATGAAACCAGAGCCGGTGCCGCTCGGAACAGAAAAAATATTGCGCGTCCAAGCATCCATGACACGCTGCCGTGTGGTGATGAATACAACTGAATCGCGTGAATTTTCAAATAATGTAATCGTACTTTGCTCGTCTTCCGCCAGATTACCGCGTGGTTCAACGATGCGTGGTTCGGCGTGTTCACGCTTATTACCTGGCGTAAAAAAATCAGATGAGCTGCGTATAAACATGATGAGCAGCATGACTGCTAATGTTAGCCAGATTAAACGGGATACAAATCGACCGTTACCGGACATATGGGTTTGCTCCTTATAGAGAATCCAGGTACTTTATTATATTAATTTGTGATTAGACTAGAATGGCCCAGTGATTTCAAAAGTTATGCCGTCTTCCGGTTTTCCTGAAATGCCGCGTTGAGAGCTAAAGTATAAACGCGAACCGTCCGGACTAAAAGCCGGACCGGTTATTTC
>DOOY01000278.1 GCA_003514765.1 Nitrosomonas sp.
ATCTGCCTGTCCGCGTTGTAATGCAGGTCCCAGACTAACAGTTGCCACATCGGCAACGCTAATCGGTATACCGCCATCACCCACACCGATTACGACATCTTTGAGATCCTCAACTGATTTGACATAACCTCGGCCGCGAATGAATTGTTCATGTCCGGCGACTTCCAAAACGCGCCCCCCAACATCTTTATTGGACGCACGGACTGCTGCTATCACTTTATCTAGAGAAACACCGTAAGATGACAATCTGTTAGGGTCAATATTGATCTGATATTCCTTGACAAAACCACCTACTGAAGCAACTTCGGCAACCCCTTCTACGGCTTCGAGTGCATAGCGCAGATTAAAATCCTGTAAGCTGCGCAAATCTGCCAGACTCTGATTGCCACTTTTATCGACCAATGCATATTGGTATCCCCAGCCAACTCCGGTCGCGTCTGGCCCTAGCGTAGGCTGCACGGCATCCGGCAGTTTGGCGGCAGCTGAGTTCAGGTACTCGAGCACGCGTGAGCGCGCCCAATAGATGTCCGTCCCATCTTCAAAGATTACATAGACAAAGGATAATCCCATAAAACTTTGTCCGCGAACAAAACGTACCCCAGGTGCAGCAAGCAGCGTCGTCGTCAACGGATATGTAATCTGGTCTTCGATCAAATCCGGGCTGCGTCCGGGCCAATTGGTAAATACAATCACCTGCACATCCGATAGATCAGGAATAGCATCGAGTGGCGCACTGATGAATGAACGATAGCCCCATATGCTTGCGACGAGAACCAGCATCACAGTGAGAAGCCAATTACGCGCTGAAAAACCAATCACCGTTTCGACCGGACCAAGTTTCCTTTTGTTGACATTGGTGTTTACCATTGCTCTATCCCCGTTTTCAGGCGCGTCTCCGCTGCAATGAGAAAATTACCAGAGGTAACGACAATGTCACCGGCTGAAAGTCCATCTAGTACTTCAACAAACCCATCTGCAGTACGTCCTGTTTTGATGCGAACGGGTTTGAGGCGGCCTTGCCCAAGATCGATAAAAACAACCCGGCTATCTCCGGCCACGATGATCGCTTCCTCTGGAACGCTGAGCCGTTGCCCCAGTCTCGCTTCCAAAAGTACTTCAGCATACATGTCAGGTTTCAGGGCGCCATCAGGGTTTTCTAATGACAGTCGAATACGACCGGTGCGGCTGTCACTCTGGAGATAAGGATAAACATATTCAACGATTACCGGATATGTTCTGCCTGGCAAATATGGCAATGTGAAGGTTGCTGCCATGCCGACTTGGACTAACTCGAGGTCTGCTTCGAAAACTTCTGCTTCGATCCATACACGAGAAAGATCAGCAATTTTTAATAATGTTTGTTCTTTGCGGACCGCGCTACCATCTGCGATATTGCGTTCAATCAAAGTGCCGCTGCGTGGTGCATAGATAGCGACATAATCTTGCGGCGATCCACGCTGTTCCAGAGCCTTAATTTCTTTTGGAGACATATCCCATAATGCCAGCCGTTGACGTGCCGCACGTAACAGGCCATCTTCAGAGCCGTTTTTCTGGCGACGCTTAAGCGTTTCAAGATATTCTTGTTGGGCGGCCAGTAGCTCAGGGCTGTAAACTGTAAATAGTATCTGGTTCTTTGTAACCTTAGCACCGACATAATTGGCTTTTAAGTCCCCAATATAACCATCAAATTTTAACGTAACATGCGACAACAATTGCTCGTCAAACATCACTTCACCCACAGCCCGAATTGATTTTATTAAGTCACGGTGAGTTACTTCATCAGTTTCAACACCAATCATTTGACGACGGCGATTGTCGATTGTAATGACGTTAGCATCGTCTGTTGTTTTTGTAGCTCCATCTACAGGCGTAGCTCCTGCGACGATTGCAAGGTCCTTCCGGTCAGTGGCAAGATCGAATTGAAGGCGTTTCTCGTTATGTTGTGGGTCTTTGATTACGACAGTTAACGGCCATTCGCCACGCATGGATAAATTCATTGCTCCTGTATAGCGGCCCGGCACGCGCTCTTTAAGGTCTACAGGTGCACGCATTGCTGGCATAGCCCCCATGGCCGGCATCTCTGCGTAAGCATTGATGGCGACAGGTACTGGATTATCGCGAGAATCGCGAACCTCAATAATCAATTCATTAATTCCCACGCGAGGGATACTAGGGTTAATACCAAGACCAATTTTTAGTCCATTTACCTGATAGCGAGACAAATTGTCTCTGGCAACCGCAGATGATTCAGGCGGTACATTTGTGCCTGATTCAGATAAGAGAAAATAGGCTCCGCCAGTTAAAATTGCCAACACCGAAATACCGATCAACCATAATAATTTCTTTGAATGTTTCATTGCTTTACTCCGGTTGAGGTTGGTAACGACAAATTGATAGATACACCTGTCCAACGCTCAAGCTCGGCAAGGCGCCTTACATAGTCGGCGCGTGTGCGCGCATGTGCAAGGTCAGTACTAAGTTTGCGTTGCTCAGCGGTAATGACATTGAGAAAACCGCCGGCGCCACTTTGATAGTCGGCAATAGCCGATTCAAGGTATTCCTCTGCGAGGGGAACAAGTTTATCTTGGTACAATGCCACCGATGACTGCGCTTCGATTACTTCCGCACGTGCTTGTGCGAGATCTGCCAATAATTCTGCCCGTCGCTCAACAAGCAGCCATTCGGCACGGCGTATTTCAGCACGTGCCTGATTCAATATAGATCTTCGTTTACTACGATCAAGTGGTATGTTGATCGAGACTCCAAAAGTGGTTCGTTTATCGGCATCATCCCAAAGACTGTTATAGCCCATGCCAACCTGAAAATCAGGTAAAAATGCTTTTTCAGCTAAGGTAATACGACTTTGGCCCGCAGAAATTTGTGCGTTCAATTGAGAAAACTCAGGGTGATGAGTCAATGCCAAAGCTTGCAATTCTTGAAATGCCGGAGGTTGCCGACGAGAAACCACAATCGGCTCAGCTTCCGGTAATGAAGCGTCAGGTGCCCGATTAAGTAACGCATTAATACGTGCCTGTATTGAGACCTGTTGTCGGAGAAGGACTAGTTCCTGATTTTTAAGATTGTTCAGTTCAACTTCAGCTTGCAGTGCATCTTGTTTGGTTGCAAGACCCGTTGCATAGCGTACTTGAGTAGCCACAGTTAATTCATCAATTAGGGCTTGCGTTGCATGGTGAATGTTCAATGCCTCATGGATAAAGTGCCACTCAGCATAAGCTGCTTTGGTTTGGGTGATTACCAGCAACTGCAGCATGTCAGCCTCGCTACTGACTGCGAGTGCATCATTCCGGGCGGCTGCCTTTCGAGCGGCCAATGTGCCTGGCCAGGGAATTTTTTGACTGACGTCAAATCTTTGATTTATACCTCGACTCGAGTCATGCGTCAGCGGTGCAATGCCGTAACTCAAAACCGGATCGTCTAGCGCGCCAGCGGGATCAATACGATAAGCAGCCGCCTCTGCAGCCGCTTGTATGGCAGCTAGGCCGGGGTTGACTTCAAGCACCAATGATGCTAACTGCTCGGCGGTTAAATATTGATCGGTTTTAAAGCCGGCATAGGCTTGTGGCGGAGTGTCACTCCAAACGGGGGCAACGATTAGTGTTATGAACACACTAAAAACAGCGTATTGCAAGAATATGGAATGCAATGTTCATCTCCTTCTGTTGGTTCAACTAAAGTGGGGACGCATTCGTACACGATGGAACGAAGGTCAAAAGCGGAATCAGGATAAGGAGGTAGAATTAAATACGCAGTCGTTGCGTAATGAGATAGGTGCTAGAGCCAAGTGAACTGACAATTGGCTGGGAATTGGCTACTAAAACTACAATAGGATGTGGTGAGGTGGGGATATCAAAATAATTGACAATAATAGCTTGAGGCGGGTCTACATCAGAACGTATCTCAGCTGGTTTGGCAAATGATACGTTTTGTTTTGCTTCATCGGCATTGATACTGATTTCAATTGATTTATCACAGCAAGCCCCTTTATTCGGGCCGAGCATTACATCGCAACTATGATCCACGCAATCTTTATCAGTTCTATTGCCATCGCAACAACATTCGTGGAGTATATCCATACCCATCATCGCGCATGTAAAAACTGTTCTTGCTTGCAACGACCCTATAGCCGTCATGAACAAAAACAGCAGTGCAAGTAGAAATGATGGAACTCGATAATTCATTATTTGCTAGTCTAATAATTTGACAAAATCATGCATTTGAAAGACTCAATTTTGTAGTATAGCAAGACCATGATCATTTATGGACATATGCTCGTAGTACGTATAAAAAAATTGTCACTTGGCACTTATCTGGAGAGGCCTAACTAGAACATAAACATATACTAGAATCCGCTCTTGGGATTTTTATGTTCCTCAGATTACTTTACACACACTTCACAGTGCGTTTTGCCCATTTACCGATACTTTGATATGTGGTGTACACAGCTTGTTTAAAATCTTTTACCTTTATCTACATAACTCATTAACCAC
>DOOY01000332.1 GCA_003514765.1 Nitrosomonas sp.
CAAAATCGGCACATATCCACGATTTCATTGAAAGCTTGCCGAATAAATACGAAACCGTCGTCGGCGAACGCGGCCTGAAACTTTCCGGCGGCGAAAAACAGCGCGTCGCTATCGCGCGTACCATTCTGAAAAATCCGGCCATCCTAATTTTTGACGAAGCCACCTCAGCACTGGATTCCAATTCCGAAAAACAAATACAAGCCGAACTCAAACGTATTGCCCAAAAACGCACCACCTTGACCATCGCCCACCGGCTTTCCACCATCGCCGATGCAGACCAGATTCTGGTGATGGAAAATGGCTGTATTATTGAACAAGGCAACCATCCGCAGCTACTTGCAGCCAATCAGACCTACGCTCGCATGTGGGCATTGCAACAACAGGAACAACAGCAAGAAAGCATACAGCAATCGGTTACCAGTGATTGGTGACGCCCTTTATTCCAAACTACTCATCAGGAGAGAAATATAGATATACGTGATACCTGGCATGTAATAACAAAAATTGAAAACAGTAGAAATACCTGACTGTTAATCCTTTCTATTCACCACCACATGTTCTTTCTGCGCACTCAACGTGCCTTGATCAATAATTGCAAGCGTCAACCGGGAAATGGCGACACGTTTGCCAGTGGCTGCTTCTGTGATGTCGGTTTGCCAGACCTGGGTACGGCGCCCTGTATGCAACGGCGAGCAGGTGCCGATGACATGGCCTTTGGTCACTGCACGGATATGATTGATGTTTAGCTCCAAGCCAACAGCGCGGTATTTATCGGGGTCAATGGTCATCCAACCGGCCACACTGCCAAGCGTTTCAGACAACACGCAACTCGCGCCGCCATGCATTATGCCAAATGGCTGCGTCGTGCGCTTATCGACAGGCATACGCGCTTTTATAAAATCAAGACCTACTTCAGTAAAATGAATGCCGATATGCTCACCCATGTTGGAATTGCGTAAGCCTTCCAAGTATTCAATTGTATAATCTTTGAACCAGATACTGCTCATGAACATTCCTTGATAAAATTATTTTAATGAGAACAAATTGTCGTAATCGAACTCAAGCAATCAAAGTGTTAATTTCGTTCAGCATTTTTTGATGATCAAGGTATTCTACGTTAATGGAATACAGTTTTTCATCTTGCATGAAGCGCAAAGCTGGAAATGAAAATGCATCCAGCTTGCGCGCCAGCTGAATTTCTTGCTTCAGCGCGATATTGATATTGTCACTCACTAAATCTGTTGCGAATAATGTGATATCAAGCCCAATCTCACCGGCACACGCCGTTAAAGTTTCAGGCAAAGACGGGTTCTGGGCCTGTTGATAGTAAGCTGTCTGAATCGCGCACAACATGTCGACAAGCCCGGCAACACCTTTTTGTTTTTTCGCAGCCAACATCGCCCGGCATGCCGGATAGGTCGAACGTATCGGTGTATTGCAAGCCCAGAAGTCATAATTAAACTGAACACCCGGCACCATTTTTTCTATTTTCCGCCATGTGTGTTGAATCATGGTGCGCATGGTTTCAGGCATGGGTTCTACCGTATCCGGCGCCAGTCCACCCACAACATAAATGATCTGGATATCTGCAGATAATGCCTGTTGCAACGCATACCAGCCTTTGGCAAAAGCATAGCACCAACTGCACATTGGATCATAAATATAAAAAAGACGGCGCGAACCATGTGTTGAAGTGGAAAATTCTGGCATCAATTGCGAGGTAAAACAAGACAAATAGAGGTATACACCATAGCTTGCATAATCAATCCAGTGCAATTTATGGAAGATATAATTTATGATTGATTGTATTTTCTTGGTGCCCGGGGCCGGAGTCGAACCGGCACGGACGCAATGTCCGAGGGATTTTAAGTCCCTTGTGTCTACCAATTTCACCACCCGGGCAATAAGAATACATCTTTACTTACAATGCGTTATTATCAAACACATGCCTTTTGCAAAGGCGGAGATTATAACCCGAATAAAGCCGTTTTAATAGGGGTTTTGTAAACGGATTGCGAATAATCCTGATCCGCTATTGTTTCGAATCCACCAATCCACCATGAGTAGAAGGGACTGCATATATGTGCTAAAAATGGAGTGTTTCTGTGATAACCATTACAATACTTAGTAATATTCCATTTTAGTGTGACTCTCAAACCGTGTGTACTCACCAAGGAATGTTAAATTTATTTTACCGATCGGTCCATTACGCTGTTTACCAATGATAATTTCGGCGATGCCTTTATCCTGCGTCTCCGGGTTATATACTTCGTCACGATAAATAAACAGTATCACATCGGCATCCTGTTCGATGGCGCCCGATTCGCGCAAATCCGACATCACCGGACGTTTATTCGGGCGTTGTTCAAGACTGCGGTTGAGTTGTGATAATGCAATAACCGGCACTTTTAGCTCCTTGGCCAAACTTTTCAAGGCACGGGAAATCTCTGATATTTCTGTCGCTCTATTTTCTCCCGAATTGCTGGAAGACATCAGTTGCAGGTAATCTACGACAATCAGTCCCAGTCCACCATACTGGCGGTACAGTCGTCTTGCTCTTGCTCTGACTTCCAACGCATTCAAGGCCGCGCTTTCGTCAATGTGGATAGGCGCATCATTAAGTTTACCCAATGCATGCGTGAGTTTTGGCCAGTCATCATCCTCCAGGCGGCCTGTACGTACTTTATGCTGATCCAGCCGCCCAACTGAACCCAGCATACGCATAGCCAGCTGCGCGCCGCCCATTTCCATACTGAAAACGGCTACCGGTTTATCCAGCTCTAGTGCGACATGTTCGGCAATATTCAATGAGAACGCGGTCTTTCCCATGGAAGGCCTGCCGGCAACAATAATCAAATCACCTGCCTGAAAGCCGGAGGTTTTCTGATCAAGATCATGAAACCCTGAAGCAATCCCAGTGACATCGCTGGGATTATCCTGGCTGTAGAGTAATTCAATGCGCTCGACCACCTCTTTTAACAAAGGTTGTATATCCACAAAGCCTTGCTTGCCACGCGCACCTTCTTCTGCAATTTCAAACACCCGGGACTCGGCTTCATCCAGCAGATCTGTAGCTGAACGCCCGGCAGGACTATAGGTTGATTCTGTAATCTGCACACCAACCTGGGCGAGATTACGCATGATTGCGCGTTCACGCACGATTTCAGCGTAACGTTTGATATTGGCCGCCGAGGGTGTGTTTTGTACTATGCTGCCGATATAAGAAAGACCGCCCACCGTTTGCAATTCGGCTGATGACTCCAGTGATTCCGCGACAGTGACAACATCAGCCGGTTTATTCTGCTCAATTAATCTGCAAATATGATGGTATATCAAGCGATGATCATGGCGGTAAAAGTCTTCGTCCGTAATGATGTCCGCTATTTTATCCCAGGCCTGGTTGTCCAGCATAAGCCCGCCCAGAACCGATTGTTCGGTTTCGATCGAATGTGGCGGTGTTTTATAGTTTTCCAGCGTTTCGCCAGTATTGATGCTAAGAGTAGATTGAGCCATGGATGTCCAGCAAAGACTAAAATGCAGATTCTGAATTTTAGCACTTACGAGACTGGAGATGAGAAAAAGAAAACAAAAAAGGACTCTGATGAGTCCTTTTTTGTTAGGAAACTACTCAAACTTAAATCGCTGCTTCACCCAGTACGGAAACAGTAATTTGCGCCGAAATATCACCATGCAAAACAACTTTGATTGGGTAATCACCTACTTGTTTTAACTGACCATGCGGCATGCGTATCATGGATTTTTCGATAGAAAATCCTTGCTCACTCAGGGATTCGGCGATATTTGCGTTAGTTACGGAACCAAACAGCTTGCCATCGTTACTGGTTTTTTGCGTAATCTGCAGCATCAAACCTTCCAGTTTACCTGCAATTGCTTGTGCTGCCGCCTGTGTATCAGCCTGCTTTTGTTCAAGCTCCGCACGCTTTGTTTCAAATTCTGCAATTGCCTGTTCAGTTGCACGGTGTGCTTTTCTCTGCGGAATCAGGTAATTTCTTGCATAACCGCTTTTTACATTGACAATGTCACCTAATCGTCCCAACTTGGCAATTGTTTCCATTAATATAATTTGCATATTTTTACTCCCTAATGACGATCCGTGTAAGGCAATAACGCGAGAAAGCGCGCACGTTCAATCGCCGTGCCGAGCTGTCTTTGATAAAACGATTTGGTACCCGTTATGCGTGCGGGAATAATCTTCCCATTTTCACTGATAAAATCCTTTAAAACTTCGATATCTTTATAATCGATTGTTTTAACGCCCTCAACTGTAAAGCGGCAGAACTTCTTACGCTTGAATAAAGGACGATTTGCTCTTTTTTCCTTTTCCTTATCTTTACCGTCTTTTCGTCTGTTTATACGTGCCATGTTCTTTCTTTCCTGTTTTCAATTAAATTTGAGTAATGCTGTCTACATGTAATACCAACTGTTGGTTTGTCTGGCTTTTTCTATTGAGAAATCCGGTTACCCTGATATTATTGCCGCTGCGCATTTCAGATATGGTTTTAGCTTTCGCACCCATCGCTACAGTTGGCAGTTCACAATTAATTTGCCGGGCGATGTTGGCTTCCACCTGGTGCGACTGGTGCTTTACAACAAAATCAATGACAGGCACGCCTGCCGGGGTATACCGTAAAACGCCAATGCGAACGATTTCACCACAGATAATCGCCTGATTACATTCCACCTGATTTTTATGTTGTGGGACTGGTACTGCCGGCGGCTTCAGATGCTTCAGATGCTTCGGTTTCTTTAGGTTCCGCTTTATCTGCAGATTCATCGGACGCTTCAGGCTCTACTTTTTTGACAGGTTCCGTTTTTTCTGCCGCTTCATCAGTTGGACGTGCAGCTGTATCATCACTCTCCCTTTGCTGCATCATGGGTGAAGGCTCCGTTACCGGGCCATCCATTCTGATTGTCAAATGGCGTAAAATGGCATCACTAAATTTAAACGCATATTCCAGATCATTGAGTGTTTCCTGATCACATTCAATATTCATTAATACATAATGCGCTTTGTGTACTTTCTGAATCAGATAAGCTAACTGGCGTCTTCCCCAGTCTTCCAGACGGTGGATTGTGCCGTTCTTTGCAGTCACAATATTGCGATAACGTTCTACCATCGCTGATACCTGCTCGCTCTGATCAGGATGTACTATAAATACGATTTCATAATGTCGCATAATGTCTTTTTGCCTATTCCTTTTGGGTAAAGTCTTCCATAAACGCATGGTAAGACAAGGGTTTAAAAAAGATGGATTTTACTGAATTACAACCATAACATCAAATAAACTTCTTTGTGCTATAGAAAACAAAGCCTGCAAACATAGGCAACAACCGTTAAGAAACGGTTAGCAGCGGATCATTTTCAGCATCAGCATGGCTTAATTTTTTCATTTGCACAAAGAATCAATACCATAAATACCGGTTGAACTGTTAAAATCTGCAGACTTATCAGAATTCAGATATCAGCCCCAGGATTTAAATCCCAACATCAATAAAAATTATTGTTAAACATAAAGTTACAAAAACATGTTATTAATGATTGATAATTACGACTCCTTTACTTATAACCTGGTGCAATATTTATCCGAACTGGGAGAAGAGGTTGTCGTGTACCGCAATGATGAAATCACGTTGGAAAAGATTAGGCAATTGGCTCCGGAGCGTATCGTGATTTCTCCAGGCCCCTGCACACCGAATGAAGCAGGCATCTCCTTGTCAGTCATTAAGCAGTTTTGCGAAAAAACGCCTGTACTCGGGGTTTGTCTGGGTCATCAGAGTATCGGCCAGGCATTTGGCGGAAAAATTGTTCACGCCAAACAGCTTATGCATGGCAAGACATCGCCGATCTACCACAACAATTCAGGCGTGTTTCATGATTTACCCAATCCTTTTATTGCAACGCGTTACCATTCGCTCGTTATTGACCGCGCCTCATTACCGGGTTGTTTTGAAATAACAGCCTGGACGGAGGATGATGAGATCATGGGCATCAGTCATAAAACGCTCCATACCGAAGGCATACAATTTCATCCGGAATCCATCCTGAGCGAACATGGTCACGACATGCTGAAAAATTTTTTACAACAATCGCAACACTGATTTACTCATTTTTATGAAACCGCAAGCAGCTCTAAATCGAATTATTAATCATGAAGAAATTCATCATGACGACATGCTGTCAATCATGCGTCAAATCATGCAGGGAGAGGTTTCACCCATTCTGATCTCGGCAATTATTACCGGATTGCGCGCCAAACAGGAAACAATCGGCGAAATCACTGCGGCAGCCAAAGTCATGCGTGAATTTGCAACACCGGTTAACGTCGCCAACCGTCATCATTTAATTGACACCTGCGGCACCGGCGGTGATGCAACCCACACCTTCAATATTTCTACTGCAGCGGCCTTTGTCAGCGCAGCAGCAGGCGTTCAGGTTGCCAAACATGGCGGGCGTTCGGTATCCAGCAAATCGGGCAGCGCCGATGTCCTTGAAGCGCTGGGCGTCAATCTGAGTCAAACACCTGAACAGGTCGCCGACAGCATCAGCAAAATCGGCGTCGGCTTTATGTTCGCACCGAATTACCATAACGCAATGAAACATGCCGCGCCTGTCCGGCGTGAACTCGGCGTTAAAACCATTTTTAATATTCTCGGGCCGCTGACCAATCCGGCCGGTGCTAAAAAACAGGTGTTGGGCGTATTTGACGCAAAACTGGTAGCGCTGTTAGCGCATGTATTGCAACAACTGGGCAGCGAACATGTCATGGTCGTCAACGGCAAAGACGGTCTGGATGAAATCACCATCAGCGGCGCAACCTATGTCGGTGAATTAAAACAAGACAAAGTTACCGAATACACCATTAAGCCGGAAGATTTTGGCCTGCACTCAGCGCCCATTACATCGATACAAGTCAGCGACAGCGATCAGGCTAAAGCCATGCTGCTTGCCGTGCTGAAAAACAAGAAGGGACCAGCCCGCGACATCGTTCTGCTTAATGCCGGCGCGGCCATTTATGTTTCAGGTATTGCAGCTTCACTCGCACAAGGCATTCAGGCTGCGCAAAGAGCAATTGAGAGCGGCGCCGCGCTACAGAAACTGCATGAACTGGTTACATTCTCTAACCAGAACAACCAGAATCAGAGTCCGGCAACAGCATAATCAAAAGATACCATGTCAGATATTCTCAAAAAAATACTCGCTACCAAGATACAGGAAATTACAGCCGCCAAAGCCGGAAAAACATACTCTGAAATCATGTCAGAAGCGCAAGCTGCAGCACCTGCGCGAAATTTTACCGCAGCCATTCAAAACAAAATTGCCGCCGGTCAATCGGCCGTAATTGCGGAAATCAAACAGGCCAGTCCGAGTAAAGGCGTATTGCGCGGCCCCAAATCGCCACATGCTTCACACTTAAGCTTCAATCCCGCTGAAATTGCGGCTACTTACGAAAAGCATGGCGCAGCCTGTTTGTCTGTACTGACGGATCGCCAGTACTTCATGGGCAGCCCGGACTATCTGCAGCAGGCCCGTGCGGCGTGTCAATTACCGGTGATTCGCAAGGACTTCATGATTGATGAATATCAGGTTGCAGAGGCCCGCGCCATGGGCGCCGATTGCATCCTGCTCATTGTTGCCGCGTTTGCCATGGAAAACAGCTCTGGCGCCGACAACATCGGCAAAGACCCACTCAGACAAATGTGCAAACTGGAAACGCAAGCGCATGAACTGGGCATGTCGGTACTGGTGGAAGTGCATAATGCCGAAGAATTGTCGCTCGCACTGCAGCTTAAAACACCTTTGATCGGCATCAACAACCGCAATCTGCGCACCTTCGAAACCAGCCTCGATACCACCCTGCAACTGCTGGCGCAGATACCCGCCGGACGTATCATCGTTACCGAAAGCGGTATCCACACACCGGAAGATGCCGCATTAATGCGTCAAAACAATGTCAATGCATTCCTGGTCGGTGAAGCGTTGATGCGCGCTGACGATCCGGGCGCTGAACTGGCGCGGTTGTTTTCAAGCAGGGCGTAATAACCGCAGGGCATTACGTTATTACATACCGGATAAATGTTGGTCTGCAGAAAAAAATTGTCTTGTTACTCGGAATGTTCTGACTGAGCATTATCCAGCAAGGATTGCACCTGAGCCATTTGTGGTTTTGCGCCTATTTCTGTAAACAATGCCAGGGATTTTTCCCAATAGCCGACAGCCTGGTCGAGGTCGCCGCGGGTGTAGTAAACCAGCCCCAGATTGCCGTAAGCAACCGCCTGACCAACTTGATCAGTACGAGCAAGTTTTAGAAGGGTCATATAGGCATTTTCAGCATTTTCAAGTTCGCCTATTCTTCGATACAGATGCCCTAGCTGATTCCAACCTTCCTGACTATCCGGATCAAGTTCTGTGCTGCGTTGGTAGGCGTTGAATGCTTTTTGTGTATCATGTAAAAAAGCCAGTGATCCTAAATGGCGCAGCGCTTCGGCTTCCTTGACATTCGCTTCCTTGCCCATGCGCTTTGCTTCTGCGGCAGCGCCTTCAAAGATTTCTTCTGCTTTTTCTGTGTTACCTTGAGCCAACATATCCAATGCTTGTTGAATATCGTATTGACTGGCATTTTGCCTGGTCAGCGCCTGGATTGTTTCCTGTAATGATTGAATGATCCGGGCGTCTTCTTCACCTTTTTCAGCGGCCAGTTTCTCAGCCAGTTTCATAGCATCATCAACACCTAATCCATAGTGATGATGTGCATCGCCAATATGGCCGGCTTCTATTTTTGCATTATCCTTTGCAACTAATGACGGGGTATTTTGCGCTGAATTATTATTTTGAGTAATTGATGTGGCGGATTTTTCCTCGTAATTTGTTGAAGGCCAAATCAGAGAAGCCATTGCTGCAATGGCGCCTAATGTAACAATGACAGTGCTGTGCTTAATCAGCCAGTTGTAGATTCGAGATTTATCCATTGAATAGAATCGGCATCAATTAGGTTAGATGGATAATATCAGCAATCCGTCAGAAGATGGATAGGCCGTCACTCGATTTAACGCGGCAGCGGCAACACAGAGTTTTTCAACACCGCTAACCGGAAGGGCTGCTGCGCACTCCACACTCCGCACAATTAGCCCTCTTTCAAAAACACGGTTTACAAGCGTTTATCGTTCGTAAGCCAGCACCGGCGCCAACCATCTTTCCGCCTCCTCAACCGTCCATTTTTTGCGTTTGGCATAATCTTCCACTTGATCCTTGCCAATTTTACCAACCGCAAAAAATGTAGATTCGGGATGCGCAAAATAAAAACCGGATACCGCTGCCGTCGGCACCATGGCGTATGACTCCGTAATAATAATACCGGCTCTATTCTGAGCGTCCAGCAGATTAAACAAAGGTCCTTTTTCGGTATGATCCGGGCACGCCGGATAACCCGGCGCCGGCCGGATGCCGAGGTATTCTTCGTTAATCAATTGCTGATTTTCAAGCGTTTCATCTTTGGCATAACCCCAGAATTCCCGCCTGACCCGCATATGCATATGCTCGGCAAACGCTTCCGCCAGACGGTCAGCCAGCGCCTTGAGCACAATGGCGCTATAGTCATCATGGGCGTCTTCAAACGCTTTGATGCGCTCGTCAATACCGAAACCCGCGCCCACTGCAAACAGGCCAATGGCATCTTTGAATCCCGTTTCTTTCGGTGCGATAAAATCGGACAGGCATCGATTCGGTTTCCCGGTGGGTTTTTGCGTTTGCTGACGCAGGCAGTGCCAGGTCATGGCAATCTGGTTTCTGCTTTCATCGGTATAGATTTCGATATCATCCCCGACAGCGTTGGCCGGAAACAATCCGATGACCGCATTGGCGGAAAGCCATTTCTGCTCGACTATTTTTTTCAGCATCGTCTGCGCGTCGCGGGACAAATTACGC
>DOOY01000272.1 GCA_003514765.1 Nitrosomonas sp.
ACGCTCGTCCCATTATTGGGAAAACATCTTAATGGCTATGCGGGGCATCTGCTGGATATTACAGCTATTATTGCGACATTACTGGGCATTGCAGTAACAATTGGTTACGGCATTAATCAACTGGTCGCCGGATTTAACGAAATTGCCGGGATTGAATGGATGAAACCGCCTGATTCAGAAGCGGATGCTGCGCCCATCGCTTCCAAATCCGCACTGCTATTAGCATTATTCCTGGTTATGTTATTGTCGATTGTGTCTGCAGCCACAGGTATAGGGCGCGGCATTAGAGTGCTGAGCAACTTAAATCTGAGTTTATCCTGCTTGCTACTACTGTTTTTTTCAATTTTCGGTCCACTGTTGTTTTTATTAGAATTGTACGGCCGTGCTTTGGTTGATTATCTGTTTTTCCTGCCAGTCATTTCAGTTGAAATTTTTGAGCTTGGAACAGCGGCTGGTGACTGGCAAGAACATGGCACGATACTCTATTGGGCATGGTGGATTGCTTTTGCACCCTTTGTCGGTCTTTTTTTAGCACGCATTTCAAAAGGACGCACAATTCGAGAATTCATTATGGGTGCCATGCTAGCACCTGCTGCAATGTGTTTTGTATGGATCATCTTGCTTGGCGGTACAGCTATTCATCTGGAGTTATCTGGATTAGCAGCGGAACGTATTATTCATGCTCCTATTTCCGCCAGGCTTTTTGAAACTTTGAATGTTTTACTTGCCGACGATCTATTCAAGGGATTCGCGCAGTTAGTATCCATACTAACAGTAACACTCATCCTGACATTCCTAATCACATCCGCGGATTCGGGTATTTTGGTTTTAAATACAATTATGACAGGCGGTGAAAATCATGTTGATCTGAAACATAAGATAATCTGGGGACTTATTCTGTCTGCTGTTATTGCTGCGTTGTTGATATCGGGAAGCGGGAGTCTTGAGGCGCTGCAAAAAGCCATGATTATGGGTGCATTGCCTTTTTCCATGGTAATGATTTTAATGTGTATGGCGCTCATCAAAGATATTATTCGTCACACCAAAACACCAGATTCTGATTCTTTATAATGCGCCCACTACTTATCCGGTAATAACATTACAACTGTTGGCTGCATGTAAGTGATAAAATTTCTCAAGCCTGTATGTACTTTAGTTTGACAACTTACTATCGCACTGGGTAAGGTTATCAATTGTATCAACAGAATTGGTTGACACTTGTTTCTAAATAAAAAAAGCCTGACAGCAGAATTATATTCTGTTATTGGGTCGATAATGAAAAAGGAGTAGAAAATGAAGAAATTAAGTATGGCATTAACATTGTTTGCAGTCGCTGCATTAGCCGGTTGCGGTGCCACCAATGATTATACACCTCCCGCAGATGCCAGCGGAGAGAGAATATTCAGCACCGCCTGCACGGAATGTCATAAGCCTTTAAGAGGTGATGTGGCTATGATTCTGACCGAGAAAGTGGCCAGCAAGGAAGCGTTGAAAAACAAATTTCAGAAAGGCAGCATGAGAATGCCGGCGTTTCCAAATATTAAAGGTGAGGCGGCAGACCGCTTGGCTGATTACCTCCTGGCGAATAGTGAGGTTCAATAAGGAAGTCAGCACATAAGTTTTGAAGCACCAGAAAGCTCGCGGGCTTTCTGGTGATCAGATAAAGAAAATGATTTAAATAAGTGTTATGTGTGCTTATCTGGTTCGCAGATACTTATCAAAAACCCTGCAAATACCCCCAACAAATAATTGCCCTTTGGGTGTGATGATTATCTCCTCATCATTGACAGTCAATAAACCAGCCTTTTCATACGCCGTGAACTCAGACAGTTCATATGAAAAATATTTTTTAAAATCAATTGAAAAGAATGTTTCAACAGATTCGAAAGATACGACTGAATGGCATATCAATGCATGTATTACCGAGCGACGTAAAATGTCATCTGGACTGAGTTCCAATCCACGCATGACAGGTAGATTGTTTTGTTCCAGTCGTTCGTAATAATGCGATAAGTCGTTGTGATTTTGAAAGAAGAGTGAGCCGGTTTTTCCAATTGCTGACATGCCGATTGCAATAAAATCACTGTCCGGGTATATCGAATAACCTTGCAGATCATAGTATAGGCGGCCTTGCCGTTGCGCGGTTACCAGTTCATTATCCTGACGCGCAAACAGATTCATGCCAATATGTATATACCCTGCACTGATCAGGCGATTAATCGCATATAATCTGAGAGCACATTTGTCTTCAACCGCTGGCGGGCAGCCACTCTGAATAATTTGACAAGCCTTGCGTTCATTCAACTGATGATTATAACTTCGCAAATTTATAAGATCGGGTTGCGCAGCGACTATTCTATCCAATATACAGTTAAAATTATTTATGCCTTGTTTGGGCAGCCCATAAATCAACTCAATTCTAATCGTGTTAAACCCTGCTCGTTGAGCCGCTTTTATAGCATCCATCATTTGATTTTCATCTGCTTTTTCGTGTTGTTTGCGGCTTGTTGGTTGTAACGTTCGCAGATTAAAATCCGGTACGCCGATGGTTAAATAATTAACACCCATTTCCCGGAATTTCTTAATTGAACGATCACTGGATAGTTGCGGATCGATCATGATGCGAATAAAACCGTCATTAGCCAGACTGAAATATTTTTGAATCTCAGTCATCAGTTTACTGAATTGCAATTGATCCAAAAGTGCTGGCGTGCCGCCCCCCAAGTGAATCTGTTCTACTTTAGGGGGATTTTGAAATAAATTTCCAAGTAACCGGATTTCTTTCGCGAGATAGTCGATATACCTGCCGGGTTGTTTGTTTTGTTTGTTTTTGCTCAGTTGATGCGTATCGCAGAAAAAGTATAAGGCGTCACGGAGCGGCAGATGGACATATAACGATTGAAGCCTGCGGCTGCCGCCCATGCCGCGGTTATTAATTCGCGAATTATAGGTTTTTGCATCAAACGAGTCTACAAAACGATCAGCCACGGGATATAACGTATAATCTTGATCATTGTCGCCCAAACAACGAGTAAGATCTGCGCAGATTGCTTTTAAATCTGTTATTTGATTCGGCATAAAAAAGCTAAAAAAAGTCGGCGCGGCCAAACAAGGATATATGCACAAGAAGATTGGTAAGCTTCTCAGGAAAAAATCAAAATAAAATAAAATCAACACATCGTTTCATAATGCCAGTAGAATTATGTTTACAGCGTGGTCATCAGATTTTGATTCAGATCAACTAAAAGAATTAAAAAAACTATAATTTGGCATTCGGAATAAATACGTTTTGTTACCTGAAAGTTTTGCCCCTACAAATTTTGATGTTGCCCAATTACGCTCCGGTTGTGCCACATGCAGCCTGCGCGAAC
Source organism: Nitrosomonas sp. (assembly GCA_003514765.1). Taxonomy (GTDB): domain Bacteria; phylum Pseudomonadota; class Gammaproteobacteria; order Burkholderiales; family Nitrosomonadaceae; genus Nitrosomonas. Next base: position 3,372 of record DOOY01000272.1, read on the forward strand.
TGTGTTTGCCGGTCGGTTTGAATGACCAAGAAGTTGAAGTGCTTGGAAAAGTGGTAAGCCATAAACGAAAAGTTCAACGTGGCAGCTATTTGCACCGCGCAGGTGCAAGATTCCGATCGTTATATGCCGTAAAAAGCGGTTTTCTAAAAACTTGCGTTCTGGAGGAAGACGGTCGGCAACAAGTAACGGGGTTTCACATGACGGGCGAATTACTTGGCCTGGATGCGATCAGTACCGAACTGCATACCTGCGATGCTATCGCTTTGGAAGATAGTGAAGTGTGCGAAATTCCTTTCACCAAGCTTGAGGAAATCAGCAGCATCATTCCATCACTCATGCATCATTTTCATAAAATTATGAGTCGTGAAATCGTGCGCGATCATGGCGTCATGTTGCTGCTCGGCAGCATGAAAGC
>DOOY01000111.1 GCA_003514765.1 Nitrosomonas sp.
CCCGTTGAAACAAGGCGCAACAATGCTGCTGTACCTGATCGACCAGGAACGCCAGCATCATCAGATAGGCAAAGACAGTGGATAAATGCCGGTAACCGTGGCCAAAGTTATGTTCGAAGTGGTAGCCTTGTGTTTTCAGGGTGTTAAATGTTTCATTCTCGATTTTCCAGCGTGCACGCCCGGCACGCATGAGTTGCATAAGATTCTCAGGTGTGATCGTAATGTCTGTCACCCAGGAGAAATGCTGGGTCTTGCCGCAAGGATGGTGCTCCCAGTACTCCAGGAAGTTAACCTCAAGTTCAAAGTTGGCATCGTTTAGCGGAACACCATTGAGGGTGCGAAAATTGTGTCTGATACCCTTGTCGTCTATGAATTCATAGGTTTTGGTTCCTGCAGTGGTATTCACCCAGTCAAACAGAAATTGATGGCCGGTCTGTTTGGCACCGAGGATAAAACGCAAGTTCAGTTTTTGAAGATGACGGATATGCGGTGCATTGGAGGCCAACCCATCTTCTACGATAATGAGCTTCATATGCGGATGTTCTCGCCTGAGAGCGTTCAATAATCGCGTTGCTGCATTGCGTTCACAATCGTTCTTACGTTGCCCGTCTTGTCGCATAATCGGCTCCGGTGCCAATGGAAATACTTCAGATTTGTCTGGATGAACCAGCGCTGCGCTGAGTATCTGATGATAATACGTGACCCGGCCATCACGGTGACGCTTCTGACAGCATTGTTCACAATGAACCTGCGAAGAAGAAAAATAACCCGTTCCATCAATGGATAAAAGATAATGGTCATCCAGGTAATCAAACCCCTCCAGACCCTTGCCGCGCTGAAGCAAATGAAATATGCGTCTGAAAGGCCGGCGCAAAAACGCAGGGAAAACAGTATCCAATCGTTCTCGCAAATAAGTGTCTGATGGTGCGCGGGCAATACCATACAAGGATTTCAGATTATCCTGAACCAATTCATCATTCCGCCCATGATCAAATTGCAATAATGAAGGATACTTCAAGCTAAAAACTGCAAATCCCGACATCAGGCAATCATTCAGTGAAAAAGCTTTGCCGCTTCCGTGATCTTCCACCCTTTCAAAACAGGTGTGAATCTCTTTGATTAAACCGGGGGCGCTTAAGTGCTGACGAAAGGCGTATTTTGACATGACACTCGCCTATCACTTTAATTTATACTCCTATAATATTGTAATTAAGAGAACAGTTTGCGAAAATCTATTTCTAAAAACCGCTGAATGGTCTTGTTTTCCTTGTGCTGGGTTCTCAGCGGGAATTGCTGGATTGAGTGTTTGGCTCTCTGTAATCGTTAAAGAATCCAAGTCTAAATTAAATTCTGCTCAGCAAATGACATTATTTCGTTTTTGCCGATTATGAAGTGATCAAGGACTTTAATGTCGATTAAATCAAGCGCCTTTGTCAATGCGCATGTTAATGCTTTGTCGGCATGGCTGGGTTCGGCAATGCCAGAAGGATGATTGTGTGCAAAGATAATTGCAGCGGCATTATGGTGTAATGCACGTTTGACGACTTCGCGCGGATATACACTGGCTTGAGTAAGTGTTCCGCTAAACAATTCTTCAGCTGTAATCATGTGATGTTTTGCGTCTAAGAAGATACCCATAAAAACTTCATGCTGTTTATTGGAGAGATGCAGATACAGAAAATCCCGAACAAGCTGAGGCGTATTCAACGCATTGCTGTGTTCTAGTTTTTCGCCCAGCGTGCGCCGCGACATCTCAAGAACAGCTTGTAATTGGGTATATTTGGCTATTCCTATACCTGGAAAGTTACAAAGTGACGATCTTTCGGCAGAAAAAAGGCTTGAGAGACTGCCATAGTGGTTAAGCAGATTTCTTGCAAGATCAACAGCACTTTTTCCTGCAATACCTGTGCGTAAGAAAATCGCGAGCAACTCGGTGTCAGAGAGGTTTTTGGCACCTATTTTCAGAAGCTTTTCGCGGGGACGCTCAGTGATGGGCCAATCAGTAATTGCCATAACAATAAAATTTAGATCTGGGTTTCAAATGTTACGGCATTGTCTTCTGCGTGATTGAGTTAAAATTTTAAAATTGTTGATAGCATGCATGAACATGCTGTTTTTTTGAGTTAGACTTCAGTTTCTGAGTGTTTAAATACTGGAAATTCTCTGGTTTAGATGAATAACAAAAACGATGCACGTCCCTTCACTGTAAAAAAACTGCTGCTCGGGGTAACGGGCGGTGTGGCGGCGTACAAAGTGGCCGAGTTGGCACGCCAGCTCACACAAAATGGCATTGTCGTGCAGACTGTCATGACAAAGTCAGCATGCCGTTTTGTCGGGCCGGCTACTTTTCAATCACTGACCGGGCAGCTTGTGTTTACAGAATTATGGGAAGCGAATGTGGCAAGTAATATGGCACATATTCACCTCTCCAGAAATGTGGATATGATTTTGATTGCTCCGGCAAGTGCTGATTTTGTTGCTAAACTGGCGTGTGGTCTGGCAGATGATTTGCTATCGACACTTTGTTTGGCGCGCGATTGTCCAATGATGATCGCACCCGCCATGAATCGGCAGATGTGGGAGAATCCGGCGACGCAGCGTAATATCGACCGGTTACAGAATGACGGGGTCATCGTGGCTGGACCTGCAGATGGCGAACAAGCCTGTGGTGAAGTTGGCCCAGGGCGAATGCTGGAAGCTGAAACGTTACTGAAGGCGGTGCAGGAAATGCAATCGTCCCGTCAGTTACAGGGCAAAAATGTTTTGATCACAGCCGGGCCGACTTATGAAGCAATCGACGCTGTCAGGGGAATCACGAATGTCAGCTCTGGGAAGATGGGATATGCGATTGCCCAAGCTGCGTTGGAAGCTGGTGCCAGGGTGACATTGGTATCAGGCCCTACCTGTTTAAAAGCACCTGCGGTAACGCAGTTGATCAAGGTGCTGAGTGCGCAGGAAATGCTGCAAGCGGTCAATGATGAAATCACTCGAACGCATACGGATATTTTTATTAGCGTGGCAGCTGTGGCAGACTATCGAGCGGCTGCGGTCAGCCAGCAAAAGATCAAAAAATCTGATCAAAAATTGATATTGGAATTGGTACCCAATGCAGATATTTTGTCGCATATCGCCAATTTACCAAAGCCGCCATTTTGTGTGGGTTTCGCGGCTGAAACGGACGATTTGGAACAAAATGCAGTGCTTAAACGTCGCAACAAGAAATTGCCACTGCTAGTCGCTAACTTGGTGCAGGAAACAATGGGTGCGGATGAAGCAGCGTTAATTCTGTTCGATGAGGAAGGTAAGCGTTGTCTCAAGAAAGCATCCAAGCTGGTCCAGGCAAGACAATTGATCAAACATATAGCACTGTTATATACACAACAACATGAAAGTTAATCAGGCATTGAAATGACGAAAATTGATGTAAAAATTATGGATCAACGCTTGCAAAATCATCTGCCATCCTATGCCACCCCAGGTTCGGCAGGTTTGGATTTGCGCGCTTGTATTGATCAAACTGAAACCATTGATGCAGGACAAACAATTCTGATTCCAACAGGTATAGCAATTCATATTGCCGATTCCGGACTTGCGGCAATGGTGCTGCCACGCTCTGGTTTGGGCCATAAACATGGCATTGTTTTAGGCAATCTTGTCGGCCTCATAGACTCGGACTATCAAGGGCAGATTTTTGTTTCCTGCTGGAATCGGGGGCAGGCATCTTTTGCGCTAAAGCCAATGGAACGTATTGCACAACTGATTGTGGTGCCTGTTGTGCAGGTTGGTTTTAATATTGTGGAAAATTTTGATCAGAGTCAACGCGGGGAAGATGGTTTTGGCAGCACGGGTAAACATTAATGGCACGTTTGATTGTTTTAATCAATTGTTGTCTCATGATGTTCATGACGCATACTCTACATGCGTATGCTTCAGATCTGCCACAGATTTCACTGCAAGTATCAAAATATATGCTCTCTGCAGAAGTGGCGAACACGCATCGTACGCGTGAGCGAGGACTGATGTTCCGGAAATCTCTGGGCGAAAATGCCGGAATGCTTTTTGTGTTTCCCCAAAGCGCGTACTACGGCATGTGGATGAAGAACACAATATTACCGTTAAGTGTCGCTTTTATTGATGAGAAAGGTATCATCATCAATATTACAGACATGGAGCCCGATTCACTCGTGGCACATCACTCCGCCGGTCCGGCTAAGTATGCGCTGGAGATGAATAGCGGCTGGTTTACAAGCAGAAAAATAGGCGCGGGCGATCTGGTTTCTGGACTTGAACATGTGCCTGCAGCAAACTAATGCTCCATCACAACTTGGTAATGGCATGTATAGCGTTTACAGAATGTTACCTCTCTCTCAAGCGCGGCTCGCAGGCAATGACCGTACCCTTGGCCCCTTGATCAAGGGTTAACGCATACGGGGAAACATGCCTTTCAATCCGCGCATCATTTTCGACATGCCGCCTTTATTCATCATTTTCATCATTTTTTTGGCCTGATCAAACTGAGACAAAAGACGATTAACTTCCTGTACCGAAACACCTGAACCTGCTGCGATACGCCTTTTACGTGAAGCCTTGAGAATTTCCGGCTTGACACGCTCTTGTTGCGTCATCGAATTAATAATGGCCTCGGTTCGATTGATAACTTTATCATCCACATTCACATTTTGTGCTGCCTGGCTTAATTGAGCAGGCAGTTTGTCAAGCATGGCGCTCATACCTCCCATTTTTTTCATTTGTTGAAATTGTGCTTTAAAGTCATTTAGATCAAATCCTTTTCCTGATTTGACTTTTTGCATGAGTTTTTTGGCTTCATGCTCATCGGTGCTGCGCTGTGCTTCTTCAATCAAGCCAAGGACATCACCCATGCCTAAAATACGAGATGCCATGCGATCCGGATGAAAAGCCTCCAGTCCGGTCAATTTTTCTGCAATACCTGTAAACTTGATGGGCTTTCCTGTTACATGTTTGACAGATAATGCGGCGCCGCCACGCGCATCACCATCGAGTTTGGTCAAAACCACCCCGGTAAGCGGTAATGCATCCGAAAATGCTTTGGCTGTATTAACTGCATCTTGACCTTGCATGGCGTCAACAACGAATAAAGTCTCAATCGGTTTGAGCAGCGTCTCGAGTTCGCTGATTTCATTCATCATCGCTTCATCAATGCCAAGCCTGCCGGCAGTATCAACAATCAGCACATCATGGTGGTGTTTGCGCGCATAATCCAATGCAGCTGCTCCAATTTCGCCAGGTTTTTGTCCATTCTGTACTGGAAAAAAATCGGCACCGGTCTGGGTTGCCAACAGTTCCAGTTGATGAATGGCGGCAGGGCGATAGATATCGCAGGATACCAGCAAAACTTTTTTCTTTTTTTGTTCCATCAGCCATTTTGCGAGTTTTCCACTACTGGTGGTTTTGCCCGCACCTTGCAAGCCGGCCATTAATATGACTGCGGGGGGTGTTGTGGAGAGGTTGAGATCTTCCTTCTCGCCCCCCATAATGGATATGAGTTCTTGATGAACAACGCCTACAAAAGCTTGTCCAGGCGTCAGGCTGCCCATGACCTCATGCCCAATCGATTTTTCTTTGACGCGCGCAATTAAGTCTTTCACGACGGGTAAAGCGACATCTGCTTCAAGCAATGCCAGGCGCACTTCACGCAATGCTTTCTGGATGTTGCTTTCAGTTAGTCTCGCTTCACCTTTGAGTGTTTTGATGACATCGGAAAGACGGCCTGTCAGATTTTCAAACATTAGGAACCTCAGTAGAATAAATTAATGTAGATAATGCTGCTTTGCAAAATTTAAGAAATATGCTGGTGGATGCTTTGAATTTGTTTAAGCGCCATGTAGACTTAACAACTGTCTATATTTTTTATGATCATATCGATGTTTGACATTTTAACTTATCTTGCGACATTTTTGCTTTATATACTGGTGGGTTGGTTGATATGGCGTAATATTCATGATCAATCCTTGTCATTTAAAAATAAAGAGGATAATAAAACGCCAGTTACTGTCCGGCGCATTCATTACACCATGTTGCTACCGTTAATGCTGCATGCTATGACACTTTACCAGTCTATTTTTTCAGGTACCGGATTAAATCTTGGTTTCGGTAGCGCGATTTCGCTGATTGTATGGTTAACCGCATTAATTTACTGGTTTTCAGGATTCTTTAGTCGCTACCAGGGAATGC
>DOOY01000072.1 GCA_003514765.1 Nitrosomonas sp.
TTCCGATGACGGTAACTTGGAAAGCGCATTTATCAGAATATTACGCACCCAAAAACTTTAATTTCTGGTACTACTTTGGTTCATTGGCTTTGTTAGTGCTGGTTAATCAATTATTAACCGGTATTTTTCTGACTATGAGCTACAAACCTGACGCGAGTATGGCGTTTGCGTCGGTTGAATACATCATGCGTGATGTGGACATGGGGTGGTTGATCAGATACATGCATTCAACGGGTGCATCCATGTTCTTTGTGGTGGTCTATTTGCATATGTTTCGTGGCATGATGTACGGTTCTTATCGCAAACCTCGAGAATTGCTGTGGCTAATTGGTATGGCGATTTTTTTCGTTTTGATGAGTCTTGCTTTTACTGGTTATATTCTGCCATGGGGACAAATGTCATACTGGGGCGCTCAGGTAATAGTCAGTATGTTTGGTGCAATTCCAGTCATTGGCGAAACCCTGTCAAACTGGATATTGGGTGACTTCATGCTATCGGACGCAGCATTGAACCGGTTCTTTGCCTACCATGTTGTTACTTTGCCGGGTTTGATTGTTGTCTTGGTGTTTGTGCATATCGTTGCTTTGCACCAAGTGGGATCTAATAATCCAGATGGAATAGAAATTAAAGCCAATCGCAATCCTAAAACGGGAATCCCTGTAGATGGCATCCCATTTCATCCTTACTACACGGTCAAGGATATCGTTGGGACGGTTGTGTTTCTAATTATCTTCTGCGCAATTATTTTCTTTGCGCCGGAGATGGGCGGTTACTTCCTGGAATACAATAATTTTATTCCGGCTGACAGGCTTAAAACGCCGGATCATATTGCACCAGTCTGGTACTTCACGCCTTACTACTCGATGCTGCGTGCAGTGACCGTTAATTTTTTATGGATTGATGCAAAGTTGTGGGGAGTGATTCTGATGGCTGCCGGAGTGGCTGTTTTCTGTTTTCTGCCATGGCTGGATCGTAGCCCGGTCAAGTCTATCCGCTACAAAGGTCCATACTTTAAAATAGCGCTTACACTTTTTGTGATCAGTTTTTTTGTATTGGGATGGTTGGGAACGCAGACTCCTACACCTCTCTATACCTTGCTGGCACAAATATTTACAGTGGTGTATTTCGCGTTTTTTATTCTGATGCCGTGGTATAGCAGAATTGATAAAACTAAACCAGAACCAACAAGCGTGACGAAATGAAAATAATGAAATTTTTCCTGGCTGTAAGTGCGGTACTACTGATTCCATGTTTCGCTGTTCATTCTGCTGTCGATGTTGCTGTGGACAAAGCACCGATCAATATTGACGACAAGGAATCACTGAAACGCGGTGCTAAAAGTTTTGTTGAGTATTGCCTAACTTGTCACGGTGCAGAATTTATGCGCTACAATCGCCATCGTGATCTTGGCATGAGTGAGAGCGACATACTGGGTCAATTAATTCATACTGGCCAGAAAGTTGGTGATTTGATGGAAAGCGCCATGCGAAAGAAAGAGGCTGAAGCATGGTTTGGTGTTGCACCGCCAGATTTGTCTGTCATTGCTCGCGCACGCGGTGCAGATTGGCTATACACTTACTTGAGAACATTCTATCGAGATTCTTCGACTGTAAGTGGCTGGAATAACCTGGTTTTTGATAAAGCTGCTATGCCGCATGTTCTGCACCGGCTCCAGGGGCAGCAGATTTTAAGCACTAATAACCAGAAAGATGAACAGGCTTCAATAACAAAAAAGCTTGAAGTAATTGTTCCTGGAATAATGACGGAAAGTGAATACAATGATTTTGTAATCGACCTGGTAAATTATATGGTTTATCTTGGGGAGCCCCACGCGACTCATCGAAGAGAACTAGGAGGGATGGTTATATTGTTTTTATTCGTCTTGTTAGGGTTTGCTTACCTTCTTAAAAAAGAATACTGGCGAGATATTCACTAATAAAGTGAAATAGTATTGTTGACATTGAGTTTTGCTCAATGACGATACAGTCAATCAGCCAACAAATAATAAATTAATTGCGGTAGGCTCGAAATTATGATGACACTCTACTCAATTGCGACATGTCCATTCAGTCATCGTTGTCGTATTGTGTTGCATGAGAAAGATATGGATTTTCAGGTAATTGATGTTGACCCAAACAATATTCCTGAAGACCTTGCCGTTATCAGCCCTTACGGTAAGATGCCTCTGTTAGTAGAGCGAGATCTTGTCTTATATGAAGCGAATATCATCAATGAGTATATTGACGAACGATTCCCGCATCCACAATTAATGCCGGCCGATCCGGTGATGCGTGCGCGGGCGAGACTTTTATTGCATCGTTTTGAAAAAGAGTTGTTCTGTAATATTGAGGCGTTGGAGAATAACGATCGTAAATCGATTGATCGTATCCGCGCCGATATGTCCAATGGACTAACCATGATTGCTGCTGTTTTTGACAAGCAAAAATATATGCTGGGAGATGAGTATTCCATGCTGGACGTCGCAATTGCTCCACTCTTATGGAGGCTTGATCATTATGGAATAAAACTGCCTAAGCAGGCTGCCTCGTTACTAAAATATGCGGAGCGTTTGTTTAGCAGGCCGTTGTTTATCGATGCGTTAACACCTTCCGAAAAATTAATGCGGAAATGAGAGACGTATCAATCAAGCCCTATTTGATTCGTGCGGTTTATGAGTGGTGTATCGCTAACAGCGTAGCTTCCTATATTACTGCTATTTCGAGTCAATGTCATAACTTGCCGGAAAACCTGACTATCGACAAGAATGTGACCCTGAATATAGATCTAGCTGCAACAGATGATCTTGTAATAGACAATGAGTTCGTGCAGTTTAATGCCCGTTTCAATGGATTAGCCAAAAAAATAAGTATTCCAATTGAAGCTATCAAGTCAATTTTCTCTAAAGAGCTAGGGCATGGGTTGAGTTTTGTTCCTGAAATCATGGAAGATTCCGGAGTAAATCTGATAGAAACCGAGGATAATAAAAGCAAAATACCTGCTAAAGTAAAAAGTTCAAAAACTGATAGTAAAATCAGCCGCGATAAATCTTTCTTGAAAATTGTAAAGTGACGCTGATTAGTGTTTTTCTAATTTAAATCCTTTTTAATAAATAACATCATGCCGGCATAGCTCAGATGGTAGAGCAGCTGATTTGTAATCAGAAGGTCCCGAGTTCGATTCTTGGTGCCGGCACCACATAAACTCTTAGAGTTACTGATTACAGACACAAAGCACGGTGGCCGATACATTTTTTCTTGCCCACTGGCAATATGGTGTAAACCTATTGATAGGCAAATCGCATAAATATAACATTATTGTGAATATAATAAAAAAGTCTATATGAGCAACGTCTGCTTTACATGATAATCCAAACGAGATTATTTACCGTCTGATGTAACTAATTATGTTGCGATATTTTGTAATAGTGGGATTGGTTGGATTGCTCTCGGCATGTGGCTTGCTCCCGGAAAAAAAAGCTGTAGATAATAAGCAATCTCCAAACAGTCTCTATGCCGAGGCCAAAGATGAACTTAACAGCGGAAATTATGCGGCTGCGGTCAAATTGTTTGAAGCGCTGGAAGCACGTTATCCTTATGGCCGGTTTGCCCAACAGGCGCAGCTTGAAATAGCGTACGCCTATTATAAGGATCAGGAGAACGCATCTGCCATGGCAGCGGCGGACCGGTTCATTCAGCTTTATCCGCAGCATCGTAATGTTGATTATGCATACTATATAAAAGGACTGGCGAATTTCAATGATAACCGGGGAATCCTCGGTTATATTACCACCAAGCTGATCAATCAGGATATGAGCGAAAGGGATGCAAAGGCGTCCAGAGAGTCATTTGAAAATTTTAAGCAATTAGTTACACGTTTTCCTGATAGCAAATACGCGCCTGATGCGCTCAAGCGCATGGCATTTCTGGTAAATACGCTGGCAACGGGGGAAATTTATGTTGCACGTTATTACATGAAACGTAAGGCTTATGTTGCAGCAGCAAGACGAGCTCAATTCATATTACAAGAATATCCGCAGACCCCGGCGGTAGAAGAAGCGTTATACATTATGGCGCGAGCTTATAACCAGCTAGGTTTAGCTGATTTACGCGATGATGCAGAAAAAGTCATGCGTAAGAATTTTCCAGAAAGTGGCTATCTCTCAGATTCCGGACCTTTGGGTGAGAAACAATGGTGGAAAATCTGGTAGATAGCTGTTGTTGTCATATTGGTGAGATTAGCTAATGACACCGCCTTTGGCGGAAGGGTTGCTGAGTTGCCTAAAAG
>DOOY01000178.1 GCA_003514765.1 Nitrosomonas sp.
TATGAACGACTCCTAAGTTGCTGGAGTGCTTGTGACTGAATTCAGACGATAAATAACCCATATTTGTTTATTACCGCAACAACAGCTTTGCTGTTGTTGCAGTTGTCCATTGCCAATTTCTAATACGTTTATAAACAGTCAAGCATGAGTGAAGAAATTAATGACAAAGAAAATGAAAAACTGCGCACCCAGTTGCAGCGCGTCATTACGCTATTAAATAAATACAAGCTTCTGCAGGGCTTTGTCAATTTGCAAGACGAGATGAGTGAGGCGCTGGCTGAATCATCCGTGCAAAAAGAAAATCTGGATGAATTGCGGGGATTGCTGGATAAACTGCACCCGGCAGATATTGCGGATCTTCTGGAAGCTTTGCCGCTGGAAGACAGGCTCATGGTCTGGGGATTGGTCAAGTCGGAACACGATGGTGAAGTATTGCTGGAAGCATCCGATGCAGTCCGGGAAACACTGATTACCGACATGGGCACGCATGAGCTGGTCGCGGCGGCCGAGCAACTGGATGCTGATGAAATCGCCGACCTTGCACCCGATTTGCCACAGGATGTAATGGAAAATGTGTTCCGTTCGCTGCCGATTGCAGAACGTGAACAATTGCGCGCCGCCATGTCGTATCCCGAAGACTCCGTGGGCGCACTGATGGATTTCGATGTAATTACCATTCGTGAAGATGTGCGCCTGGAGGTTGTACTGCGTTATTTGCGCCGCCTGGAAGAATTACCGGACCATACGGATCAATTATTTGTGGTGGACAGGAACGAACATCTAAAAGGCGTGTTGCTCATCAACCGGATACTGGTGAGCGACCCCAACACGTTGGTCAGTGATGTGATGACCAAGGAGATGATAACGCTGCATCCAGATGACAATGCTGAAGATGCAGCGCATGCGTTTGAACGCTACGACTTGGTTTCCGCCTCCGTTATCGATCAAAACAAGAAACTGTTTGGACGTGTAACCGTCAACACAGTGATTGATTTTATACGTGAAAAGGCAGAAAACGAAGCGCTGCATTTGGCCGGTCTGCGCGAGGAAGAGGACCTTTTTGCGCCGGTATTAAAAAGCGTTAGAAACCGGTGGTTTTGGCTTGCCATCAATCTGGTAACAGCTTTTATCGCTTCGCGCGTGATTGGTTTATTCGAAGATTCCATTGAAAAACTAGTGGCGCTGGCAGCGCTTATGCCCATTATTGCCGGTATCGGCGGCAATTCCGGCAATCAGACCATTACCATGATTGTACGTGCACTCGCGCTGGATCAGATCAATACTGGCAGCGCATGGAAACTCATTGCCAAGGAAATCGGCGTGAGCGCCGTCAATGGTCTGATTTGGGGCGCAGTCGTCGGCATGTTCACCTTCGCAATATATCAGAATGTCGAACTCGGCCTGGTGATGATGTTGGCAATGTTGCTGAATCTGCTGCTTGCAGCGCTGCTGGGCGTACTGATACCCCTGACGTTACGCAAACTCGGGCGCGATCCCGCATTGGGCTCCAGTGTTATGATTACGGCGGTAACCGACAGCGGTGGCTTTTTTATTTTTCTGAGTCTGGCCACACTGTTTCTGTTGTAAGAATTGCTTGAACCAACGCTGCATAGTGGCTGGATGGTTATTCGCGAATGAAACGAGACAATTTTCCGCGGACCAGATTTAATCACATTGCTTGCTGAACGTGCTTGCCACTTGACGCGCATAGCTTGTCTGACTAACATAACGATGGAAAACAGACTTATGTCAAGTTGTTTTCTATGCTTTTCATTAACCACATTAACCATTTAAAGGGCTTTATTTATGTCAAAGTTTAAAAAAACTTTATTATGCAGTATAGCTCCACTACTGTTAACCAGCATGTTAGGTTTGACGACACAAGCAGTGGCCTCTGATGAAAGATTATACGGCCGGTTCACAAAAGATAACGAATTGTATACACCTAGAACTTATCGTGAATGGGTTTTTATTGGTTCAAGTGTAACACCAAATGATATGAATGACGGTGCCGCCGCCTTCCCTGAGTTCCATAATGTTTATATTGATCCGGGCAGCTTCGCACACTGGAAAAAAACCGGTGAATTTCGTAACAATACTGTAATCGTGAAAGAACTTGTCAGCATTCGCGGTAAAGAATCGCCCAGCGGAAACGGTTATTTTCCGGGTGAATTTAATGGTATTGCTGCAATGGTCAAGAGTGAGAAACGTTATCCCAACAGACCTGGAAACTGGGCGTACTTTGGGTTTGATGGTGAATCCAGACATGGTGCAATCCAGGAAGATTCAGCCTGTTCTGCATGTCATCAACAACATGCGGAACAGGATCAGGTGTTCACCCAGGGCTATCCAGTATTACGCGCAGCCAAACCATAAGTCTGTAACGATATAGACCTGCAATCGTTATTCGATTGATAATAACCCATAAAAAGGCGGGTATCCGGAAAGCAACCGGATACCCGTTTTTATTATCATCCGCCTTTCCACCGCTGTTCTTAAATTTCTAAAAATTGTTTTTCCATTCACGCAGCGCGGCAAATACTTCTACCGGCTGTTCCAGTTTCTTTTTGGTATAAAGACAGGCTATGCGGTTAATTTCCGGCAAATGGCAACGCAGAAAAGGGTTACAGGATTTTTCGATGGCAATATTTGTGGGCAGCGTAGGTATATTTTCGCTACGCAGTTGTTTTGCACGATGCTCCACTCTCTGCAAATCGATATTGCCGGGTTCCACAGTTCTGGCAAAGTTGATATTACCCAACGTATACTCATGCGTGCAATAAACCAATGTATCATCGGGCAAGTCTGCAAGCTTTTGTAATGAACGATACATTTGTTGCGGCGTTCCTTCAAAAACACGACCGCAGCCACTGGCAAATAACGTATCACCGCAAAACAA
>DOOY01000292.1 GCA_003514765.1 Nitrosomonas sp.
GAAATGAGCAAACTTACTTTACGTTGAGTATTTTACAAAGAACGACAGGGTTAAAATTCGCGTTGTGTGTGGCTCCGCTACCCATCACCTTATTCATCTGGCCGGACAACTTTTTTCAACAGCCTGCTATACCCAAAAACCCGGATTATCTTCGTTGACAAATAACTCAGACTGGAATTAATCCCCGCCAGAGATTAAAAATTAGCGGAATGACCACTGCACACGTTATTAAATGAGCTATTATTGTGTCTCGCTTGACCCATTTTCTCGGTCATCAAGAATATTCTGGCTTGGCGGGTACTGACCGGGTTTTGGTTCACCACATGCAACTAATAACAATACTGCAATGACTGCAACAAAAATGGCGTTTTTCATAATCTTGGTTTCCTGTATATGGATTTATAACGATATCAATAATGCAAATGGGTAATACAAATGGCTGCCGCAAATTGTTAAAAGCACCGGTAAGCGATCCCTCCAAAAAAACACTTAAATCAATATAGCCCTGCGGTCATTCCAGTTTAAGTTTAACTTGGGCTTATTTGTCCCGACTGGACATGTGCAAAATCATTCATTAACGCACTGACAATCAAGAAAGCAGATATTGACAGAGCTGTTCGTATTTTGCTGTTTTCGTAATGACTACTCCCAGTAAAGTAACGTGTAAGCACTCTAGGCCAGTCAACGTAATAAATATATCAGGGAAACACTTATTTTTTACTCAGCGAAACCATTAGAAGATTCTCGACAATATTTTCGAAGCAGGCAATGCAAGAATAAAGACACGCGACAGAATTCTGCAATCAGACTTGAAACGGCTGGAAGCAGCCCAAAAGCCGCACATTATGCACCGGATAAAAAGTGGCGCCTATGCATGATAAATGCGCATTTTGAACCTGTTTTTAGTACCACAGCAGCAACGTAGATAGCTTTTCAACAGCTTGTTAAACCGGTATCAACATACTAAGCCAAGCAATCATTGACTATCCCGGTAAAACATTGCATTGATCGGCAAAACGCACGGCATTACCGCCATCCTTTTTAACTTCGTACATCGCCGTATCTGCCAGACGCAACAGCTGCTGTTCATCAGTACCGTGACACGGAAACAAGGCTACGCCAATACTAGGCAATATATGCTGCTGGCTATCGGTCAATGTAAATGGCAGCTGTAGCCCCAGCCGGATTTTTTCCGCTATCTGTGCGGCAACATTATCGCCATCAATATGTTCCAGCAGAATAACAAATTCGTCGCCCCCAAAACGGGCGACGGTATCTGTCTCCCGTAAGCACGCCCGAATACGCTGTGCTGTTTGCTGTAATAATTTATCCCCTTCACTGTGGCCGCATTCATCATTAACCAGTTTGAACTTGTCCAGATCAAGATACAATAAAGCAAGTTTACCCGGTTCACGCCGCATCCGCGCCAGTGCGGATTGCATACGATCATGAAACAGCTCGCGATTTGGTAAGCCAGTTAAACTGTCGTACAACGCAAGATACTGCAACCGCGCCAACATTCGTTTGCGTTCTATTGCCAATGCAACCTGGGTTGAAACAAATTCCAGCACATCAATCTCTGCGCTGCTGTACACAATTTTATTAGCATCATTGTGCAAAACCAGAGCGCCGATGACCGCCTGATGTGACTTCAGCGGCATCCCCAGCCAGTAAAGCCCGAGTCCGCCGGTTTCTGCCGCTATCTTTCGAAGTACAGACGATTGTCCCGTATGATTATCGGCCTTCACTAACAAGGTTTCACCTCGGCGGATCACTTCGCTGCACAATTGTGTTATATCGATACCGCCAATGGTGGGTTCTATAGTACTGTAAGGAAAGTGAAGCATACTATGTTCATTGTCTTGTAGTGCAATGGCAAAATGCTGCGCTGGCATCAGATGAACAATAATCTGGTGGATACTGCGGTACAGTGCAAGCAAATCTTCAGTCGCGAAGGCTGCCTCGGATATTGCATACAGGGCTTGCTGCCGCGCCTCATCTTGCTTTATTCTGGTAATATCCCGCGCCACGGCCACCCGGCGCTGGTCAGATTGAGACCAACGCGCCGACCAGAGCAAATGCACTATCTGTCCATTTTTATGAATATATCGGTTTTCAAAATCAACTTTGATGACACCGGCGTTTATTTCGCTCGCTACTTGTAGCGTACGCTCCCGATCCTCCGGATGTACCAGCTCAATCATCGGCCGTCCCAGCATCTCTGACGGTGTGTAACCAAAAACCCGTTCAGCACCTGCGCTGACAAATTCAAAGCAACCGCGCTCATCTACCACGCAAATGGCGTCCAGCAGTAAATCAATATAATTACTCAGTGTTTTGTAGCTGTCAGTGTTCATAATATGGGCGGTGCTTTACAGCAGAGATAATTTGAAATATTTTAATCCAATAATTGCATGCCCGGTGATTATCAGACTTTTGGGGCTGCATTCAGCCTAAACCAGCCAGTCAATTTTTTCGGAAATCCTGGGAGAGTCCTGAAGACATAATACTTAATTACGGCGAAAGATAAGTAATGTGTCACCTGAATTTCTCTATCATTTATCGACTTATCCTCAATCACACAGTAAGCTGCACAATAATTCCTTTTCAAAACCTGTTATATGCGTCATATACTGAACTGCCGAATCTGGTGCAATCCACCGAAGATGTTCCGGCTTGTGGCCCAACGCTGTAGTGCTGGTGGTAACAGTACGCGCCTTGAGAATATATGGGCGAAAATCCCTCCCCTTCTGGAAATATCGAAGCGACCAAGCGTAAACTGAGTACGGCGCGTTTTACCGGATTCACTGATGGCGGTGCTGGTGCAGGAAATTTGGCGCATACTGTCTCAGCGCTGCCGCACAACCGGCGTCTGTAATTCGCTACCTTTATGATCCAGAATCTTCCCCTGAAGCGAAAATTAACACTGTTGCCCGTACGACGATAATGGTGCCAGTGAAATCGTATTCAGCAGAACCGCCAGAATGGATCTCAAGCGCATCAGCGAACTGGGTTACAACGGCTTCCAGTCTAACTCCTTTCTGATGTGCTTATCTGCTGGTATTATAACAAAAAAACACGCGCCGACTCAATCATAACTTACTGTAATTAAATAATAAATATCTATTTAGTCCTATAAAAACGAGATTATTATTGGTAGCTATCTCATTATGACCAAAAGTCTACACCGCCCCAATTTTGTAAATTACGAAGATGAGCCATCAACTCTAAAAAGGCGTGAAACTTTAGCTTTCCCAATCTATCTAAGAATGTGCACTCGCTACTCCAAACTTGATTTTGGAAGAGAGTCCTCTTTAAGAGATCAACTTGGCATTTTTGCTTTGATTGAGTCCGTTTTCGATATACAAAGCGGGATTGTTGATTTTGAATACCCTACTTAGAAATCCTTTCTAACAGAATTGGCACTGATTATGGAGTATTTCAAACAGACCTTTCACAAAGACCTTTTGTCCTCGATCGTAGTCTTTTTTGTCGCGTTGCCTCTTTGTATGGGAATCGCTATCGCTTCCGGTGTTCCTCCGATGCTGGGAATCATCACTGGCATCATCGGTGGTCTGGTCGTGGGTTTTATTGCAGGTGCTCCGCTACAGGTTAGCGGCCCAGCAGCCGGTCTTACCGTACTTGTGTATGAACTTGTCCAAAGCCACGGTATAGAAATGCTAGGGCCAGTGGTTTTGCTAGCCGGTCTTTTTCAGGTAATTGCTGGTTTTTTTAAGCTCGGACAATGGTTTAGGGCGGTCAGTCCAGCAGTAATTCATGGAATGTTAGGAGGGATCGGAGTACTGATTTTCGCGAGCCAGTTTCATGTGATGCTGGACAGAAGCCCCTATGGAAGTGGTGTTCAGAACTTGATCTACATTCCCCATTCGCTCCTGAAAACGTTTGTTCCGGATGGACGAGGGTCGGAAGCTATCCTGGCTGGTGTTCTGGGTTTGGGAACGTTTATCTTTATGTGGTGCTGGGAGTTTTTTAAGCGTAATCCACTAAGAATGATCCCCGCCCCGCTTATTGCTGGTTTCGGGAGCACCTTGGTTACTTTGATTTTCGATCTGCCAGTAAAAAAAGTTTCCATCCCCGATTCGTTTGCGACTCTAATCACATGGCCCTCGATGGACAGGATGCTTCAAGTTTTTCAGCCTGATATTCTGCCATTTGTTTTTGGACTTGCACTGATTGCAAGTGCTGAAACTTTGCTTTGCGCATCTGCATTGACCAAGATGCGTTTGGATGCCAAGGTTGACTATGACAGGGAATTATTCGCGCAAGGTGTGGGAAACACAGTTTGCGGCTGGCTTGGTACGCTTCCCTTGACGGGTGTGATAGTGAGAAGTTCTGCAAACATAAAGGCTGGCGGCCAAACTCGTGGAGCAGCAATTTTTCATGGAGCCTGGTTGTTGGTTTTTGTGCTGCTTTTTCCTCACTTGCTTCGATTCATTCCCATGGCATCACTGGCGGCCATACTGGTATTTACCGGATACAAATTGATAAACCCGGTAATCATCAAGAACCTTGCCAGATATGGAAGGCCTGCGCTCATCATCTACTTTGTAACCTTAACCGGAATAGTCGCGACAGATCTTCTGACTGGCGTGCTGCTAGGCGTGGGCGCATCGTTGATTCGCCTGATATTCACTTTTTCGGCGCTGAGTATAGAGACAACGGTCGACGAAGAAAAAAAACAAATCGATGTTCATTTGTCTGGAGCCGCTACCGTAATTACGCTACCGAAACTGGCGTCCACGCTGGAAAGCTTACCAAAAGACTATCATGTTACCGTCCACTTCAATCGCTTGTTCTACATCGATCACGCTTGCATGGACTTTTTGGAGACTGAGCGTCTAAAAAGGGAAGACGCAACGGGAGAGCTCGAGATGGATGCTTCGCGACTGCGCTTCACTTACGATAGGTCGGAGAAAGGAAGATATCACCTGCCTGCAAGAGAGTGATGGTAAGGTCTATTAGGGTCGAGTAGCCCGAAGGCACCCCCCTTCAGGCTACTCGACCCTAATAATCTCTCCCGTTTCAAGTAAAATGATCGTTGCCAGCACATCAAATGGTATCCTCACACGAGTACCTGGCGACACGCCCGCTTCATCAGAAAAGCGTGCACCCTGCTGCAAAACCAAGTCCTACCACATATTCCGCACGGTATTTTTTTCAACTTCAATCTCAGGACCTGTTAGTTTATCCCAAAGCAGGATACCCGCACGCTGTTCGATATAGGCGGTTGTGACACGGTAGTCGGCCAGGTCATCGTTCAGGTCGGCATTTTCCATTTCAAACGCCCACATTTTTAACCGGCCGCTTTTTTCCTCGGTCAATATGCATTTGAAAAAATGACTTGGCACAGGAATGCGGATGCCGTTTTCGTCATTCTCGCCGATCATCCGGATTGACGAATAAAAATCGAAAATAGGACCGGTGATCACATAAGTTTCCAACACATTTTCTGTCAGGTCCAATTTGCGCACGGCATGTTCGAGTGCCCGCCATTTTTTCCGGTTAAACTGGGGGGTCTGCGGCGACATATTGGATAACAAAAACGTCTCACTGTTTTGAACGATCTCATCATGCATGTTTTCACTGGCCACCAGATGGCCGCGATCAAATCCGCTGTGTCGATAATCGCTCAAATCAGCTCTGAATCTTTTCGGCACTCGAAAGTCAGGCCTGAAATTATTCAGGCGCTGCACTTCACCCATTATTTTTTTATCGGGGTCGACAATTTCCAGCGCCCATTTGGCCTGCCTGAAATAATACGAATAACCCGTCACATAAAATCGATTGATTAAAATATGGTCGGCAGCAGGACAGCCATACCGGGTTTCCGGTTTTAATGAAAAAATATCGGGCATAACACGCTCACTTTATCTGCAACTATTGTTCATCATATACAATCCGACGCAAAACCCCGTACGTCAATTTTCTCAATCTACCAGAATAGCTGCCTGAAATAACAACTCGGACAATATCGATAGTAATTGTCCCGGTAAGCAATCGGCCACAGATGAACCGCAGCAGCTTCAATCAGCGGCAAACCCGTATTCCCACTGCTTACTGCAGGTTCGGTTTTACCTGCGATGGCACCAATCACAACAACCTCTCTGCCTGCAGCATAGTTCTTCGGATCAAGTATTTCAGAACTTTTAACGATAAAATCACCCGCGCTGGGCTTATCTATCTCAGGTCGGCCGTAATAATCCAACGGGTAAAACAAAATCTGCATCAAACTGGTGTTCTGTTCATTATTAACATCAATGATTACCCCACCCCACTGCACCAACGTATCTTTATAACTTTGTGCATCTTCGCTGGCCTGGGCATAAGAAATTCTTTTGACGCCTTCAGTCTCGAAAACAGGTGGCAAGGTGGAACAGGCGCCAAGCAACAAGCTGATTAATATTAGACAAAATCTCATGCTTCCACCTAATCCGTTTTTTATTCATAAACATAACCCATCAGATTATTTTAACAAATTCGTGCAAAAATGGATGAAAATGCCCATGGAAATGTTGAATTATACAAAATTGTTTTCCCCATGGATTTTAAAAATATTTCAATCGAAGACACCAGTTGATTTGATCGCGCAGGACAGCAGGAATATCTGACTCAATGCATGTCTTTCTTCGCGTAAGCTTATAGTGTCAGCGGTTCGCAACGGGTGCGGCAGATCGTATATGATATGGTGTACTGATAACCAACGAAAGTAAGATAGTTGAGGAACGATTCTATGCAAGCAATTTATTTTGAAAAAGGGGGCGCATCGGATGTATTGCGATACGGCGATGTTGACACGCCCGTTCACTGTGGCGATAAACAGGTGCTGGTACGTATCAAAGCCACCGGAGTCAATCCAGTCGATTGCAAAATCCGCGCAGCGCCGGATCGTTTTCCGGTTACTTTTCCGGTCATACCGGGTTGCGACGGTGCCGGCATGGTGGAAGCTGTCGGCCAGCAGGTTACGACTTTCAAGCCGGGGGACGCAGTTTATTTTTCACAACCCGGGTTCAATCAGCGCCAGGGCACTTACGCCGAATATGTGCTGGTAGACGCGGGCCTGCTTGCGAAAAAACCGTTTTCTCTCTCCTTTGAACAGGCTGCCGCGGCACCGCTGGTTTTGATTACCGCATGGGAAGCATTGCATGACCGTGCGCGTATTTTTTCTGGTCAGACAATATTGATTCATGCAGGCGCGGGTGGTGTCGGTCATGCAGCCATTCAGCTGGCCAAGCTGGCCGGTGCCAATGTAATCACAACGGTCAGTAGCGATGAAAAAGCCAGCTTTGCAAAAAAACTGGGCGCTGATAAGACAATTAACTACCAAACACAGGATGTGATTGAGGAAGTTATGCAGCTGACTGCTGGCAAAGGCGTTGATATTGCGTTTGATACCGTAGGTCCGGCGGTGCTGCAAAGCTGCTTCAGTTGCGCGAAAACTTACGGTGATGTGGTGACGATTCTGCAACCAGCCGCCGACACCGACTGGAGCGATGCGCGTATCCGCAATATACGATTCAGTTTTGAACTGATGCTGACACCGGTCATTATGGAGATTGAAAGTGCAAAACAACATCACGGCGAAATCCTGCAGCAATGCGCTACATTGATTGATGAAGACAAACTGACTATCAAGGTTTCCCATACATTCGGTTTGTCAGAAGCGGCAGCTGCCCAGGATTTTCTTGAACAGCAGCACCCGGCAGGCAAATCGGTTTTAACTATCGACAAGTAATTGCATATGAAACGCATTCTGGTAACCGGCGCTACCGGACAGATTGGCTCTGAACTGGTGCCTGCCCTGCGCGATCGCTACGGCAGTAATCATGTCATTGCCGCCGGACATAAAAAAACACCGCAACAAAACCTTGTTGAAGAAGGGCCCTACACCAGCCTGGATGTAACCGACGCTACAGCTGTCGAATCCGTGGTGCGCGAATACCGGATCGATACGATTTTTCATCTCGCGGCACTGTTGTCTGCCGTATCAGAAAAAAATCCGCAACTGGCCTGGAAGGTCAACATGGGCGGTCTATTCAATGTACTTGAAGTTAGTCGGGAAAACAATTGCGCTGTATTTTTCCCAAGCTCCATTGGTGCATTCGGACCTGATACACCGCGCGACGACACCCCTCAGGACACCGTGCAGCATCCGAATACTCTGTATGGCATTTGCAAAGTGTCCGGCGAATTGTTGTGTAATTATTATTTTAGCCGTTTTGGTATGGATACCCGCGGCGTGCGCTATCCCGGCCTGATTTCGTATAAGACGCTGCCGGGTGGCGGCACGACCGACTATGCGGTGGAAATTTTTTACCACGCCGTTCAGGAAAGAAAATACAACTGTTTCTTAAAACAAGGAACTTATCTGGACATGATGTATATGCCGGATGCTGTGCGCGCCGCCATCGAATTGATGGAAAGCGATACAAACCGGCTCAAACACCGCAACGCGTTTAATATCACTGCCATGAGTTTCGCGCCCGAAGAACTGGCAGCCAGCATTCAGAGATATATCCCCAATTTTTCAATGGATTATACAGTTGACCCTGTACGTCAGGCTATTGCGGATTCCTGGCCGCGCCATATGAATGATCATGCTGCAAGGGAACAATGGGGATGGCAACCGCAATATGATCTGGAACAGATGACTAAAGATATGCTCGAGCGCTTGACGGCAAAACTGGGACAATCATCTGGAATCGTTTGAAATGAGGTAATCACATGTCGCTTGAACAATTGAATGCGTATTGCGTTTCAAAACTGAATGAACTCAAAAAAAAGGGTGCTCAAAAAGGAATAGAAAAGGTGATTGTCCGAATCTTTGTGCCTGACTGGGTCAGGCAGGGCCGATTGCCTGACGCTGAGGAAGACAAGGATTCCGGACCGCGTTATTTTCTGGCCGGAGATGAAAATGCCTATCTGCTCATGAATTCAAATTCGTATCTGGGACTATCGATACATCCGCATGTCATTGCTGCAGAAGAAAAAGCTGTGGAGGAATTCGGCACTGGCCCCGGCGCGGTACGATTTATATCCGGCACCTACGCACCCCATGTCGAACTCGAAAACAGACTGGCGGCGTTTCATCAGCGTGAGTCGGCGATGATTTACAGCGCGGCGTACGCAACCGTTATGGGCGTCCTGCCGCCGTTAATCAATGAAAATACCCTGGTAATCAGCGACCAACTCAATCACAACAGTATTATCAATGCTATTCGTTTGGCGCATCCGGCAGAAAAAACAATTTATATGCACCTCGACATGGCCGAACTTGAGCGTATTCTCCGTATTTATACTACGAATAACCCGGAAGGAAAGAAACAACAAATTAAACGGATACTGGTCGTTACCGACGGCATTTTCAGTATGCGCGGCGATCACGCGCCGCTGAACGAAATCGTCGATCTCTGTCGTGAATATGAGCATCATTTTGCCGATGGCATTATCACCATAGCTGATGATTCGCATGGCGTGGGCGCATTTGGCGAGACCGGACGCGGAACCGAGGAATACACACATTGCCAGGTTGATATTCTGATCGCCACGCTGGGCAAGGCATTGGGCGTGAACGGCGGTTATGTTACCGCCAGCAAATCCGTCATTGATTACCTGCGGGAAACTTCGCCCTTTTACATCTATTCGAATCCGATTACGCCATCCGAAGCACTGGCCGCAACCAAGTCACTGGACATTCTGGAAAACAGCGAAGGGCGCGAACGATTGAAGAGGCTGCGCACTTTAACACAGCGGTTTGAAGCCGGAATGACCGGACTGGGTTTTGAAACCATACCCGGCGACCACCCGGTCACACCGCTGGTCGTCCGCGATACCCAAAAAACAGCACAACTGATCCGGCATTTGCATAAAAACCAAGTGCTGGCCACCGGCCTGAATTACCCGGTTGTCCCGCAAGGTGAAGAAGAAATCCGTTTTCAGATCAACGCCAATCACACTACCCGGGATATCGATTACACACTTGCAGTTTTGAAAAATTTCAATGCAGCACATTATGTTTGAGGTGCTGCAAAGACATAGCGATAGAAGACAATCACCAAGCGCCAAAAACCGCCCGGTTTTTTATTTGCGCTGTTTTCGTCTATAATAGGTCTTTGCGGTACAGAGACAATTCCGAAATCCCAATATCGTTTTGCTGATTATTAACTGTTAACTGAATCAGCACGATTAATCAA
>DOOY01000135.1 GCA_003514765.1 Nitrosomonas sp.
TGCCGCCGATAACGCAGCAAGACTGGGATGAATTGCTGGAAAAATACCGTACCTCACCACAATACCAAAAAATCAACAAAGGTATGAGTGTTGACGAATTCAAAACCATATTCTGGTGGAAATATTTTCATCGGCTGCTGGGGCGCCTTATCGGCATCGTATTCTTTGTACCGTTTGTTTATTTTTTGGTCAAAAAGCAAATTGACAGGCCTCTGGGCTACAAACTCACCGGCATTTTCGTCCTCGGCGGCATGCAAGGTTTCATGGGCTGGTACATGGTCATGAGTGGCCTGGTCGACAATCCGCATGTCAGTCAATACCGCCTCACCGCACATTTGGGACTTGCATTCATCATTTTCGCAGCTATGTTCTGGGTCGCACTGGGATTATTGTCATCGCCAGCCCGCACCGATGTAGCTTCCAACCAGAGTGCAGATACGTTAAACGGATTAAGACGCTATGCCTATGGGTTGTCATGGCTTATTTTTATCATGATTTTATCGGGTGGTTTTGTCGCAGGCATACGCGCAGGACTTGCTTACAATACTTTTCCACTGATGAACGGTCATTTCATACCGCCGGATCTGTTTATACTCGAACCCTGGTACCGAAATTTTTTTGAAAACATGACAACCGTACAATTCGACCACCGTATGATCGCCTGGATACTTGCATTTACCGTACCACTGTTCTGGCTTAAAGCCATCCGAGCGAATCTATCGGGTACAACACACCTGGCCTGCCATCTGTTTTTGTTGATGCTGATCGTCCAGATCAGCCTTGGTATCGCCACACTGTTGAAAGTCGTGCCTATTCATCTGGCTGCAGCGCATCAAGGAGGGGCTGTATTGCTGTTTTCCGCATCGCTTTGGGTAAGTCACAGACTCAGCAAACGCATATAAGAACAGTTTGTTATCACTGACAAGAACTGATAAAACAAATCAGTTCTTGTCCATTAAGCAAGCTCACTTCACGACGCTCGTCTGAACAAAGTCAGTTAAAGCGTCGCTCCCAGCGCTTTAGCCACACCTTCTCCGTAAGCTTTATCCGCCTTAAGACAATTGCTGATATGGCGTTTTCGAACAGCATCGTCAACGCTTGCCAGCTCGGCCGCAGTATTCTCGAACAAGATTTTTTGTTGAACTGACGTCATAAGACGAAATAACATACCCGGCTGCGTATAATAATCGTCATCATCTTCACGATAATTCCAGTTATAAGCTGCGCCATTGAGTTCCAGCGATGGTTCCTTAGCTTCCGGGCACTCTTGCCACAATCCCAGACTATTGGGCTCATAACCTTTGACACTCCCGTAATTGCCATCAACACGCATCATGCCATCGCGATGAAAACTCGCTACCGGGCAGCGCGGCTTGTTTACCGGTATTTGAGCATGATTTACACCCAGCCGATAGCGCTGGGTATCGCCATATGAAAACAGTCGGCCTTGCAGCATTTTATCCGGCGAGAAACCGATTCCGGGTACGATATTGGCTGGATTAAAAGCCGATTGTTCTACTTCGGCATGGTAGTTCTCAGGGTTCCGGTTCAGTTCCAGTACTCCGACATCGATAAGTGGATAATCAGCGTGCGGCCACACCTTGGTTAAATCAAATGGATGGAACCGATAATTTTCCGCATCTTTCTCAGGCATAACTTGAACCTTAAAATCCCAGCGCGGATAGTCGTCGCGTTCTATAGCCTCGTACAAATCACGCTGATGGCTTTCCCGATCCTTACCGACAATCGATTCGGCTTCAGCATTGCTGAGGTTCTCAACACCCTGCTGACTTTTGAAATGAAATTTAACCCAAAAACGTTCATTATTTGCATTAATGAAGCTGAAAGTATGGCTGCCGAAGCCATGCATATGACGATATGTGCGCGGAATACCGCGCTCGCTCATTACTATCGTAATCTGGTGCAAAGCTTCCGGCAACAGCGTCCAGAAATCCCAATTGCTCTGCGCGCTACGCAGATTAGTGCGGGGGTCACGTTTTACGGCATGATTCAGATCCGGAAATTTAAGCGGGTCGCGCATAAAGAATACCGGCGTATTGTTTCCCACCATGTCCCAGTTGCCTTCCTCCGTGTAGAACTTAACAGCAAAACCCCGAATATCACGTTCTGCATCGGCTGCGCCGCGTTCACCCGCCACAGTCGAAAACCGGGCAAACACCTCGGTTTTCTTACCTACCTCGGAAAAAATTTTTGCTTTGGTATACCGGGTGATATCGTGAGTCACGGTAAAGGTGCCATAAGCACCCGAACCTTTTGCATGCATGCGTCTTTCCGGAATCACTTCACGATCGAAATGAGCCATTTTTTCCAGAAACCAGACGTCCTGCAAAAGTACGGGGCCGCGCGGTCCGGCAGTCATCACATTCTGATTGTCGGCAACAGGACAACCGTTGGCAGTGGTCAGCTTCGTCTTATCATCATCTTTCATGCAATTTTCTCCTCCTTTGGCTCATAACTGTGAGAATGATTATAACCGGAACCCGGAAACACAAAATTCACCGTTTTAGGGTTGCAAGGCCTGTTCGATAGCTGTCACTATGGTTGGATCAAATGGCTTGGTGCGCGGGCTGAATTGCGTGATCAACGCACCATCGCGTCCGATTAAATATTTGTGGAAATTCCAGGCCGGATAGGTGCCCGATAGTTCGGCCAATTGGGTGTAAAATGGATGTGCGCCTTCCTTTTTCACCGTGATTTTCTCAAACATCGGAAATTTGACGCCGTAGGTCAACCGGCAGAAATCCTGAATTTCCGTTTCTGTTCCCGGCTCCTGCCCCATAAAATCATTGGACGGAAAGCCCAGCACAACAAGCCCCTGCTGTTCATATTTCTGGTATAGTTTTTCCAGTCCATCATATTGTGGCGTGTTGCCGCACTTGCTCGCGGTATTGACAACAAGCAGCACTTTTCCGGAATAAGCTTCGCACAAATTTACCGTATCCGTTTGCGCAAGCCTGCGGAAATTCTGATCGAGCAGCGTGCTGTTGCAGCCAAATGCCGGATAAATCACAAAGGTCATGATCAAAAACAGAAAAAAACGCATGGTCCACCTCCTCATCCATTGGTATTAAACCCAAAAATATTGTATACCTGACTCAAGTTAGAGAAGTAATATGAATATTGCGTTCAGTATTATTAGGGGGTGCTAACAATTAGTAAACTGTCAACACCCCCTGATCAAAAACAATATGCATCGAACGCATAATATAGAAACAGGTACCCTTTTATTACTTTACAAATATTACTTTACAAATTTTTCGGTTTTTTCTTGGTTTTTTTATTGTCTTTTGAGGACTTGCCTATTATTTGTGACTGGGCGTGCTTGCCTGTGCCTGATAATTTCAAATCATCCAGCGCCTGCATAAACGCTTGCTTATTTGCGGGTGAAACCATAATCACTTTATCTTCGCCATATTTTATTTCTAAACGATCAAATGACAATGCCGGACTCATTAATGCGTTTTGAGCCTCCTGCACCGATGTGATCGATTCTATGGGAATTTTCCATGAGAACGGTCCGCTTATTATTTCCATATTTTCGTTTTTTAAAATGTACTTGGTAGAAACCAGTATCTGTAGCGGAAAACCTGCACCGGCAATCAGCGTAACCGCTGCCAGGACATAATTGAAGAGTCCGCCTACCTTCAGCATCACCGATGCGCCCAACACGCAGGCAATAATTGATAGAACCAAACAAATGAATAATCCTTTGTCGATTTTAGATTTGAATACGTCCATGGTTGAGTCTTTGCCGTAATAATTAAAAGTCAGTGTGATTGAAAAGATGTTATAGCGTAATGTCCACTGTTGTATTCCCTATAAGTTTTCTTAATTCGCGACTGAAAAATAAGGGTCAAAAAAATAAGGGTCAGAGTAACATTTGCAAACCATTTTTCTGCCTCTTTGGCCGCCCAGGTGCTCTGGCCGTAACTCTCTTATTGGTCAACTTTTCAATTTGCGAAGCAAATCGTTCGTTTCCAAGCGCTAGCCCCTTTTTAATACTCTCCCTGATTTTCTTTAGCGTCTCTGCTGTTATATGCGCTTTAAATAGCTCACGATAGTTACTCAGCCTCTCCTCTCGCGTTTTCCCTAACGCCAGATACTCCGGATGCGGCGTTTGCAATTCACTTTCCACACCCAATGCGTTGATAGCATAACTTGACCAACTATAGTCACTTGGGTCATCCACCATACCAGCTCTGACTGGATTCAATTCAATATAGCGATAGAGCTCAAGCAGGTATCGTTCACTTTGTACCAAACATGATTTAAAACGACCTTCCCACAACGTTCCGCTTCGCTGGTATGCCTGGTTAAAATAACGAACATACAAACGGCCTACTGACTGCATCATACGACTGACTGCATTTTCTTGCCTGGGTGTACAGAGCAGATGAATATGGTTCGTCATTAACACCCAGGCATGCACATCTATCTGATACTTATCACAACAACTCCTTAAGCCAATTGAGATAAGCCTTCATGTCCTCTTCACTGGCAAAACAGGCCTGCCGGTTATTTCCACGCTGCATGATATGCTGCGGCACACCGACTGGAGCAACCCGGGCTAATCTTGCCATTGCATCTCAAAATTTCTTTTCATAAAGGTCATGATAACAAATATTTATTACTCTGACCCCGAATATGCGACACCGAATATGCGCGGGTTAAAAATGCCTAAATCACCCTGTCATCTGGTCAAAAAAACAGATTCAGGAACAAATAAAGGCAATGCAATGTTGCCGTATCAATGATCTGCTCACCAGACCATGCGAGACATGCCCCACACCGGGAAAACCGCCCGGAGATATTTCCATAGTCAGCTCAACAACCGGGCTCGTCCAACAAACGATTCAGATCGCGGCGCGTTCCGCGCGCGATCTAATCTTATTCGTTAGAGCTCAATGGCACCAAACGCTTCCTGTAGTGCTGTTTCCGCTCCACCAATTGTCACGTTATTTTTGGGGCGCTCCTCGATAGCGGACACAATAGCTCCAAAACATGCATCAATGTCACTCAATTCCGGATCACTGAATGTGATGACGCTGATCCCGAAGTCGTTAAAATATCGGTTCCTCTTGTCGGATTCTTTTGCCCATTTTTCAGCCAAACCAACATTGAGCTGAACTTGAGTCTTACTCTTTATTCCAGCTATTGCCATGTGTGACGAAGCTGGGCTTATCTCGAACCCTACCATCTTCATGGTGAATGGATTAAGCACGCAGAAATCAAGGCGATACAAATGCTTTGTTTCCTTTCCCGCATACCGGAGTTCCGGAATGAGTAATGGAACGTCTTCCGGAGTTTCTGAATTTTTCGCATAGTCTAGAAACCTTTTTGAGATTTGTTTTTCGTATTCTGAGTTGGACACTCTGGCCAAAACCGTTTCATAGAATTGCAAAAAGTTGGCGACCGAGCCGAATTTCATCGGCTCTTCGCTATCCGGGACGACAAACCCAGTTGCCATGACATGGCCAATAGTCCAGTAGTGATATTGCTCACGCCGCATTTGGCTCTTATCGTTAGACCACTCGCCAAGGCGATGTGCTGGTGAAATAAAAAGCCCCCAGCTCAAGTTCCCTGGCCCAAACCAAAGTTGCCACAGACATTCCTCTGGCTTTGCGCGGACCCTGCCCACGAAATTTCTATAAAAATTTCTCTCTAGAAACAGATAGATATATTCCTTAATAAAATTGTCTTGTAGCATCTCTGGAATGAGTTCCACGGTCCTTTTCATGTCGCCAAATCGGCGCCTGCGTGCGATAACCTCGCGACTCTCAAGAACTTCGTCTTTCAAACCATCGAGCCAGCGCGCAATGAAATCATCAGGCGACTGAAACTGCATGCGCACACTATCTACGAACGTATTGTTGTTGCGTCCGATATGAGCATGAAGTTTATGCAGTGACGATGGCCCGTTTATCGCTTCAAAACGGCGAAGCGCTTCATCCCGCATGCCTTTCAGCCGAGCCGAAAGTTCCTCTTCCTTGAGTTGAATTTCGTTGTCGAGATCGGCCAACTGAAGAATACTCCTTTTGAGCTCTAACGCAATATATACGACAAGCGCTATGGTTCACACAAAATTCACCTACCCCCTCATTACACTATAATCCGCCACCAGCCGAAATTCCTGCCCCGGCGCAATGGCGATGACGTCACTGGCAGCATTGGTGGTTTCAACGCATAACAACCGTTTATAATCCGCATCTTCCAGATCGGCCATTTCTGCCGATATTTTTTCCCAGGGATTCCAGACCACGGCGGTTTTATTGCCTTGCGAGAGTATCTGGATGCAGCGGTCGAGTGCTTTGTCGTCGATAATCATGGTATTGCTGACATCGTGATAAATACGGTCGACTTCGGATGCGATGGTGACAACGCCTTCCTGTTTTTTTTCCGCGCTGTTATCAACCTTGTCGATGTAGGTACAATCCTGCAACCCCATTACGCTGGTTTGGGTGATGTCGCCCACTTTGAAATAAGTATGAAACGCTTGCGTAATGCTGAACAATTCAGCACCGGTATTGCGCGTAATCAGTGTCAGATTCAACGAATCACCGACTACAATTTCCTGTGTCAGTTCGAATGCATGCGGCCAGATTTCGCGTGTTTCCGGTGTATCGGTCAGGCCGAGTGTTATTTTGATATCATCGTCCAGGGTTGCCTCTGTACTGAGAACATTCCACAGGCGATTACGCACAAAACCGTGACCGGGGCGCCCCTTGCCCTCCGGGTCGGGACCAAACCAGGGCCAGCAGATCGGTGCACCGCCTTTGATAGCTTTGCCGTCCTGATAATAGGCTTTGCTGCTCAAAAACAGGACGTCTTCCTCTCCTGACGGCTGATAAGACAATACCTGGCCTGCATGGATGGAAATCAGTGCTTTGGCCTTGGACGTGTTCACCTGAATCATGGTTAAACCGCCGCTGCCCACCGTAAACTCGACTTGACCGGCAATGCCATGTTCAGTATTTAATTGTTCATTATTCATTGTTTTTCCTGTAAATATTGTTTGTGCATCCAGATTGGTTTGCTATTGCTATTGCTGTTGATTTTCCCGATCATTGCTTTTACCGGAAAGCGCAAGCGCTATGAGTTCATGGTTCATGATTCACTTTTTCGATCGGTATCACTTTGCTCGCAGCAAGCTTGGCGCGCACTCTGGCTTCATCGGCATTTGCACCGTTCGCCAATGCCACACCCATACGTCTGCGTTGGAATGCTTCTGGTTTTCCGAATAACCGGAGATCGCTTTGCGGCACATTGAGCGCATCCTGCACACCGGAAAAAGCGATTCCTTTTGAATTGAGTCTGCCATAAATCACCGCGCTTGCACCCGGTGCACGCATAGCGGTATCGACCGGCAAACCGAGGATAGCACGCGCGTGCAAATCGAATTCACTCTGAATCTGGCTGCACATGGTCACCATGCCAGTGTCATGCGGGCGCGGGCTGACCTCACTGAACCAGACGTCATCGCCTCGAATAAACAATTCAACACCGAATACGCCCAGGCCACCGAGTTCATCGGTTATTTGATTGGCATAATCACGCGCGCATTGCAAAGCGGTGGCTGACATCGCCTGCGGTTGCCAGCTTTCAACATAATCGCCGTGCACCTGTAAATGTCCAATCGGTTCGCAAAAATACGTGACAATAGCCCCATCCGCATTTTTCGCGCGCACGGTCAATTGTGTGATTTCATAATCAAATTCAATCACGCCTTCGATAATAACGCGCCCCTGATCCACCCGGGTACCGCTTGCGGCATAGTCCCAGGCCGCTTCGACCTGGGAAGCATTGTCAACTATGGATTGTCCTTTGCCGGATGACGACATGACGGGTTTTACAATGCAGGGATAACCGATTTTATCATCGATAGCTGTTTGCAGTTCATTGAGACTGTTTGCAAATACATAGGGTGAAGTCGGCAATTGCAGGGTTTCAGCCGCCAGACGGCGGATGCCTTCCCGGTTCATGGTCAATTGCGCGGCGCGGGCGGTCGGAATAACGGTTGCCAGGCCTTCCTGTTCAATTTCCGCAAGCATATCGGTTGCAATGGCTTCGATTTCCGGCACAACAATATGCGGCTTTTCCTGTTCAATCAGCGCGCGTAATGCCCGGCCATCGGCCATATTGATCACATGCGCACGATGTGCGACCTGATGACCCGGCGCATCGGCGTAACGATCCACAGCGATGGTTTCAACACCCAGACGCTGCAGGGCGATAATCACTTCCTTACCCAGTTCACCGCTGCCGAGCAGCATGACCTTGGTTGCATTCGGGCTTAATGGCGTACCCAGTATTAATTGATCATTCATTGACATTTATTCGGTAGACTCCTCATTTGCTTTTTTGTGTTGTTGTTCCAGCGCCCAGTGTATATGCTCGCGCACCATTTCGGAATCGTCATCCAGCCGTGTCCGCAGCGCCTGGATTATCTCCGGTGAATAGGGTGCATTACCCAGCCCCACTGCAATATTACGCAACCATTGCAGATAGCCAATGCGGCGAATCGGACTGCCTGCCAACCTGGATTCGAATTCTGCCTTATTCCAGTTGAATAATTCAAGCAGCGTAATATCATCCAGACCATGACGCACATGAAAATCCTCCTCATTCGTCAGATGAGAAAATTTATTCCAGGGACAGACCAGCTGACAATCGTCACAGCCATAAATACGGTTGCCAATAAGCGGACGCAGTGATTCAGGAATACTTTCCTTCAGTTCAATGGTGAGGTATGAAATACAGCGCCGCGCATCGACCTGATAAGGCGCAACAATGGCTTTTGTCGGACAGATATCGATACATTTGGTACAACTGCCGCAAAAACTGCCTTTTGTGCCAACGGGTGCATCAACCGGCAATAACACATCGGTATAAATCTCGCCCAGAAAAAAGAATGAACCGGCCTGACGTGACAGCAACAACGTATGCTTGCCGCGCCAGCCTAGCCCGGATTTTTGCGCCCATTCCACTTCCATCACCGGCGCGCTGTCGGAAAAAACGCGATAATTGAATGGTCCGACAGCATGCTGGATTTTATCAGCCAGTTTCTGCATGCGCGCGCGCAAAACCTTGTGATAATCGCGGCCCAGTGCATACCGGGAAATAAACGCCCGGTCGCCGTTGTTGATCACCGCCCAGCTCTCTTTCGCTTTTGGCGGATAATAATTCATGCGCACGGAAATAACCCGTTGCGTGCCGGGCACCAGCTCATCGGGACGCGAACGTTTGGTGCCATGTTTTGCCATATAATCCATTGCACCGTGATATCCTTCATCAAGCCATTTAAACATGCCGGATTCCGCTTCGGACATATCTGCATGCGCATCGGCGATACGAATATCCTGAAAACCCAATTCCTTGCCCCAGGCTTTGATGTTCAGAGCCAGACCGGCAACATCAAGTCCGGAATTGTCTGTCATATTATGGGAGGTCTTTTCTTGCGCAGTATCCATGATCCAGATTCTAAATTAGCGTTGTCATTTTATCTTGCCGATGAAGCAGATACGCTGACTTTAGGTAAAAAAATTTCCACTGTTTTAAGACCGAATCTGATTATTTTCCTGAACGGAAATCTCGGCGCCGGTAAAACAACACTGGTACGGGGTATTTTACATGGACTCGGTCATTTACACACCGTAAAAAGCCCGACCTATAATTTAGTTGAAATCTATAAAATTTCTAGGTTATACTTGTATCACTTTGATTTCTATCGATTCAGTGATCCTTATGAATGGGAAGAAGCAGGTTTTCGGGATTACTTTAATGCGAATTCAGTTTGCTTGATAGAGTGGCCGGAAAAAGCTGCCGGACTTTTGCCGGCAGCCGATTTACAGATCAATTTTCAAATACTTGAATCCGGCCGCAATATCTCGATTCACGCTGATACGGATGCAGGGGAGCAATGTTTACTATGTTTAAGGCATCGGCAAAACCCGGATTAACCATAACTGCAGCAACATCAACGTTTACGCTATTTACACGCTTACGTTGTGCGTTGTATGATTTTGCTGCCTGTAGAATATATTACGGGCTGTTCATGCTGGCGCTGTTGACCTGCCTCATGTCATTTCACAGCAAACCGGTGCTTGCAACTGATACTTTCATTACCGCAGCGCGAGTAGGTTTGGCCGATTATCATACCCGCATCACACTGGAATCCGATCAACCCATCCAGTATGAATTGAGCATGCTCAACAATCCGGGGCGCGTTGTCGTTGATTTGGAAAATGTAACACTTAACCAGACAATCAAGTCTTTACCTGCCAAGGTAGACCCGGCCGACCCTCTTATTGCGCAAATCCGCTACGGGCGTTTTAAACCCCATATCCTGCGTCTGGTATTTGATCTGAAAGCTGATGCCGTACCGCGGACATTTTTATTGGAACCCGCCGACAATCACGGTTACCGACTCATTCTGGACATCTATCAACCCGATAAAGCAGCGCTTGCTGAAATGGAAACAAACGTAAAAGAAGCCGGCCCTGAAAAAAACATGGAAGATGATGCGCTTGGACATTTAGTCGCATCGCTGCTCAAAAAGAAACCTGAACGACAAGCATCTAAAGACACAAACAGATTTGCACCTAAAAGTTATCAGGCCGCCCAGTACCACAAACCCACTCCGCCCCGAACCATTATTGTCGCTATTGATCCGGGACATGGCGGCAGAGATCCCGGCGCAGTTGGCGACAATGGCACAAGAGAAAAAGATATTACGCTGGCCATCTCACGCAAACTGAAGACTATTATTGACAAGGAACCCTTTATGCGCGCAATTTTAACGCGCGATGATGATTTCGATCTTCCACTCAAACGCCGACAGGAAATAGCACGTCAACAAAATGCTGACCTGTTCGTTTCCATTCATGCTGACGGCAGCCCCCGGCCCCATGCGCATGGTTCATCCGTCTACACATTATCAGAGCATGGCGCAACGTCCACCACCGCAAGCTGGCTGGCACAAAAAGAAAACAATGCGGACAGCAATCTGATAGGTGGTGTCGATATAGCCACCAAATCAGGGGATATGCGCGAAATCATTCTGGATTTATCCATGAGCGCCATGATTAGTGACAGTGTCAAGGTTGCGGAACTTGTTCTGAATGAGCTCGGCCAGATTAACCGGCTACATAAAAAAACAGTTGAACAGGCGGGGTTTGTAGTGCTCAAGTCTCCGGATATTCCTTCCATTCTGGTAGAAACCGCCTTTATCACCAACCCCAGTGAAGAAAAGAAGTTAAAAAACCAAGATTATCAGAAAAAAATGGCAAAGGCGATTTTTGGCGGCATTAAAAATTATTTTGCTACAAACCCGGCGTTGGCGCGTACTGAAGTAGCGCGCGCGCGATAGGCGCAAGAAACACGCATTGCTTTAAATAATCCTCCATAAATTTGAATTTTACTGGTTAATTGATATACAGTAGATGATTCAATTTACATTTTATTCCGCACCCCGGCTCACCCCAATAAAACCTTGAAATTACTTTGATGCCGATGAGCACACAAAAATCCGGCAACGATTGGTATCAACTCATCGATGATGACCATTCGCGCCGCCTGCTGTTAACCGGAGATTTTACGCTGGTTGCATTGGAAAACAGATACCGGCACCTTGCGGCAGCGCTCACCCGGTATGCAGAAAATCGTGACCTATGCTGGGATTTAAGCGGCATCCGTCACATAGATACTGCGGGCATCGTTTTATTATGGCAGGTTTGGAACGCTCAGCGGCCCGATCATTTAATAATGCGGCCCGAGCATGAAAAAATGCTGCGGCGCATCGAAAGCCTGCCGAATAAAAATCCAGAACCAGAAAAAAAAGATTTTTTCTGGCCGCTACGCATCATTGGCAAACTAGGGCTACTGCTGTGGGACAATTTGAC
>DOOY01000032.1 GCA_003514765.1 Nitrosomonas sp.
CAAACTCAGGTATTTATGATTAATATCAAATGCTTGGGTGTATTTAAGGGTCGACTACTTATGTCTCAATATTTATTAGAATAGGCTACGCTACGCTTTGAGTTATTGGTAAATATGCTTGTGGAATGACATGATTTTTTCCTAATCAATTGACTTTATATTTACAAAAACATAAATTTTATTGTCGAAAAAACTGAAAGTCGACACTTGATAACAAAATTATACCATTGTCACGATTTTGTTATATTTTGAGCGGAAACGATTCGGATGAATCAGATAACGAGTAAGGTTAGATTGTGATCGCGAAGCGAGCCACAATCTGAACCGATTGTTGGACAAGCCCGGTGGGGCTGTCATGATCCTGCTTGTTATGGAAATATCTCTCTGACCGGTGCGGCGCCATCGGGTTCTGTTCCGCGTCATACCCAAAATTTCACCGCTAAAAGTTGCCATTGCAGCAACCTGTTCCGCTCAACCTGCCATTTTTAATGCGTTTTCACCTGATTTCACCCTTTCGCAGGGCGAGTGCGCCCCAGCCTGCCAAGTCCGGCAGGTTGGCGGGGTGTGTTGCGTTACGTGGCCATCTCCCTGTTTGACGCAAGAATCCGTAATCGGTGAGTGAATGTTTTGATGCGGGTACGGACAATCTTCATCACCCCGCCACAACATTTGCAGCGTATCACCGGGCGTGGTTGCGGTGGGGGGAGCACGACACGTTTGATCAGTTGCACCAGTGGGATCAGTTTGCTGTTGGGATGCAGAAAGCCGAAGTTGCGGGCGCGGCGGTAACCTTTGGGCAGAATGTGTTGCAGGATCAGGCGCAGGAATGCCACGCCGCTGAGCGTGCGGGTTTCCATCTTGCGGGTTTCGCTGTTCTGGTAGCGGAACGTGACGTTGCCATCGCGGTTTGCAACGATATTCTTCTCGGGCAATGCACCGCGATACAAATACCGTCCCAGATACACCAATGCCTTCTGCCCCGAACCCACCGCTTTGCAATCCACCACCCATTTTTCTGGATATTGCCTGGGCAGTTTTAATCCCGCCTGTTTGATGCCCGCCAGCATCTTGGCGCGGAATACTCTCGCCAGCGCCTTGTGGTTGAACAGGTAACCGCCTTCTTTGTTGCGCCACAGGCGTCGTTTGTTGTCGAACGCGGCGGATGGCATCACCAAGTGCACATGCGGGTGGTAATCCAGCCGACGGTTGTGGGTGTGCAGCACCGTTACAGCACCCGTGGTGCCGCGCAGTTTTCTGTCATTCTGACTGAAGGTGTTGACGGTCTCCCACGCGCTGATGCTGCCAGGCAAGCGTACGGAATTGGGCGGGCAAGGTGAACGTTACCATAAAGTAATTGCCGGGAATCTGCTTTTGCAACTGCTGGTCTATCCAGCGTTGCGATTCAAACGCCTGGCAGTGCGGGCAATGGCGATGTCCACAGGAGTGCGGCAGATAGCTTTGTTCCCGGCAGTCATCACAGGCAAGTTCCATCCTGGGGCTCATGCTGCTGCGACAAATTCGAAAGGCACTCAACGCCGCCAATTGACTGGGTAACAGGCGATGGCCATGTTGCGCGATAAGCTCGGCTGCATAGGTGTCAACAATGTGTGCCAGCCGGATCATTTTACATTGCCCCAGCCGATTGATATCTGGCCTACCAGCGCATTGATGCGGTCGGCGGCGTTATCTTTGGTATGGTCGGTGAGGTGGGTGTAACGGAGGGTGGTAAGGATGGATTGATGGCCGAGGATTGCTTGCACTTCCAGCAGGTCGACACCCGCTTCGATCAGGTGGGTGGCATAGGAATGGCGCAAGCTGTGTGGCGTATTCTTTTTTTAAACCGCAATCGCGTGTAACCTGGCGCAAGGTGGTCTGGATGCCACCACGATCCAGCGGGGTGGTGGCGAGGTGGGCTTGTTTGAGTCCGCGCTTCCGGTTGGGGAAGAGCAATACGGGGTTGCGGTGGATCTGCCAGAAACGGCGCAATATCTGCAAGGTGTTTCCCGGCAACGGGACAAAGCGGTCTCGATTGCCTTTGGCGTTTCGCACTTGCACCCGCATCCGGTCCGCATCAATATCCCCGATTTGCAAACGCAAGCCTTCACCCAGCCGTAACCCCAGGCTGTACAGGGTGAAGAAAAACACGCGATAACTGAGCGACCGCGTGGTCATGAATATCTGCTGGGCCTGTGGCACGGTAATAATATCCGGCAGTGTGTGTGACTTGGGCGGCTTGACCAGATCCGCACCCGGCCAGGGTTTATTCAATACTTGGGCGTAATAAAACTTCAGCCCGTACAGGTCATGTTTGAGCGAACTCCAGGAGAGCGAATCGACGATATGGACGAAATAATCGGTTAACTGAAGCCGGGTCAAATCATCAATCCGATAATCAAAATATTCCCCGGCTCGACGTACGCCGTGTGAATACAGTGCGATGGTTTTTGGTTGCATCCCGTGCAACTTCAAACGATTGAGCAGGCATTGATAATTGCTCGCAAAATGCGCTGGAAATTCTGATGTCATTACGATTCATCCTCATGGTAAAGTACAAAAAAATCCCTTTCGGGGTGAGGATGAATTATGTTATTAAAACCGGTTGCTGAGGGGTGTTTCTCCGCGATAGCGGCTTCGTTCAAC
>DOOY01000182.1 GCA_003514765.1 Nitrosomonas sp.
CCCATGCTTGAAGTGCTTTATGAAGATATGCCGCGTTTGGAACAGTTTATGGGCGCCATGCGTGGTATTTCATTGGGAAATTTCAAGGTGTTCGTGCAGAAATTCGATTTCAGCGGCTACAATACACTCTGCGATGTCGGCGGTGCAACGGGTCTTTTGTCGAGTCTGGTAGTTAAGCATCATGCGCATATGCAATGTACCACGTTTGATTTGCCGGCTATTGAACCTATCGCAAAGATGTGGCTTGAAGAGGAGAGTTTATCTGATCGTGTGCGGGTGGTTTCTGGGGATTTTTTAGTTGATCCGCTTCCTAAGTCGGACATCATTACCATGGGAATGATTCTGCAAGATTGGAATCTGGAAAGAAAGAAACATCTGATAAGGTTGGCGTATGAAGCGCTGCCGAAAAATGGTGTTTTTGTCGCAATTGAAAATTTAATTGATGATGAGCGGCGTACGAATGCTTTTGGGTTGATGATGTCGTTGCAAATGCTCATTGAATTTGGCGATGCTTTTGATTTTACGGGAGCTGATTTCTGGAAATGGTGTCAGGAAGCCGGTTTTAGACGCTATGAGGTTATGCACCTGACAGGCCCGTGCAGTGCCGCAATTGCTTATAAATAAGAGAAATTTTAGTTGATTTAAAGTCATGTTGAAGCATTTGCCCAACTCGCTGACACTTTTACGTCTGATTCTGGCTTTTGTTTTTCCATTTGCGTCCGAGCAGTATCGATTGGTCATAGTGATGGTGGCTTTAGCGACCGAATATCTGGATGGTGCGTTCAGCCGC
Organism: Nitrosomonas sp.; assembly: GCA_003514765.1. Taxonomy (GTDB): domain Bacteria; phylum Pseudomonadota; class Gammaproteobacteria; order Burkholderiales; family Nitrosomonadaceae; genus Nitrosomonas. The sequence goes on from DOOY01000182.1 coordinate 791, forward strand.
TGGTTTAATCTACATACACCACTCGGTGCGTTGCTGGACCCTGTTGCCGATAAATGCTTTGTACTTTCGGTGGCTGTGGTGATGTTTTTGGAAACTGACATCAGTTGGTGGCAGTTTTTATTATTCGGCGCGCGCGATATTGCAGTATTCTGCGGCGCATTGTTTGTGGCTTGGGAAAAAAACTGGCGGGCTTTTTTTTATGTAGTTCCCAGAATACTTGGCAAGGTTGCGACGGTATTCCAGTTTATGTTGTTTTTGAGTTTTGTGGGTCTGAATATGATTCCACAATGGTTGTTGGTATCAGCCATCCTGGTCAGTGTTTTGTCCGCAGTTGATTACACTTATCTTTTTTTCAAAAATAATTTTTACCGCGAAGTGAAAGATGCCTGATTCGTAACAGGTAAATATTTTGTAATGATCTGCGCTTTGAATTTTGTCTTGGAAGCGCTTAATTTTTCAGTTATTCATCATTGAGTCAATTCTCTAAACCCGTTAATAGAATTGTACTGCTGGGTGCGAGCAATCTGACGATGTCGCTGCGTCTGATTATTCAACTATTGCAGCGACATTGCGGCAGTCCCAGCGAGGTCCTGGTTGCAGCAGGGCATGGGCGTTCGTACGGACAGAATAGTCAAGTGCTGGTCCGTGAATTGCCCGGAATTGTGCGCAGCGGTTTGTGGAAGCGATTGCATTCAGATGGGTCACAACGGTTGCCACAACCAAGTTATGCTTTTTTGACTGATATTGGCAATGATATTCTTTATGGAATTGCACCTGCGAAAATCCTGAACTGGGTGGCATGGTGTGTCCATCGGCTGCATGGTCGGTCTGCGCGAATTGTTATGACGAATCTGCCGATGGTTTCGATTGAATCGTTATCCGAGCAGCGTTTTAAGTTGTTTCGCAATTTGTTTTATCCAAGTTGCCGGCTTTCCAGAAATGAAGTGGTGGAACGCGCGTGGGCGATACATCAGGGTTTGAATGAACTGGCGATGCGTTATTCATTGATAGTGCATGAACCGGACCCTCAATGGATGAGTATGGATAGTATTCATGTTTCGTTTTGGAAGCGTTATGCTTATTATGAACAATTGTTCATGTGTTTTGCAAATACCGATAGTTTCAGCAGCAATCATGTTTCACCGGTTTTCAAAGACGATATAAAACCATCATTGCTGCCCTGGCGGCGACGTCCTCAATTTGCGGTATGCAAGGTGCTCGGAAAAATAAAACATGTTCCGCAGCCAAGTGGTCATTTTGACGACCAAACGTCTGTTTCTTTATATTGAGAGTTAAGATTGTTGTCACTCATTAATGGCAACGCAATTTCTGCCGGCTTTTTTTGCTTTGTATAATGCGTTGTCGGCTGCTGCAATCAGTGAATTACCAATTTCATCAAGCGTTTTGTTTTCATCTGCAAATTTCTGAAAATCCGCAATGCCGATGGAAACAGTTACCTGAAGCATATGCTTATCAAATTTGTAACGATGTTTTTGAATACTTTCACGAATACGTTCTGCAATTTCGACTGCTGTCCTGTGATCGGTGTCAGGTAGTAGAATAGCAAATTCTTCGCCGCCATAACGTCCTACGATATCACTTAAACGCAGTTCATTGCGAATGATGCCGGCAACCTGTTTCAAGACCATGTCGCCGCCGGCATGTCCGTAAGTATCGTTAAACTGTTTGAAATTATCCACATCGATAAACAGACAGCTGATGGGTTTTTGCAGGCGTTTGCATCGTGAGATTTCTTCAGCCAAACGTTGATCAAAGAATCGCCGGTTATTAATACCCGTCAGTGCATCATTCAGGCTATTGTGTTTTAATCTGTCCCGTGAAATGGTCATGTCGACACAGATGGAAATAACCGCACTTAAATGTTGTAAGAAGTCAGTTGCAGACTGATTTGTAAAACGCTCCGGTGTTGAATCTCCCAGAATCAGCGCACCCAGGATGTGATTGTCCCGGGCGAGCGGTAACAATGCGATACTGCGGACTGTAGAAGCAGGTTGCCCGAACAGGCCGGTATGTGGCACCGGATTGTATGGGCCGAGTTGCGGTGACAGACTGCTCTGAAATAATTGTAAGAGTTTTTGATTATTTAGGTGAAAAAATAAATTTGGAAAATTATTCTGGTAATTGATTTCGTAACTGTGTAGTAGCTGCTGGATTTCATGATGCGGATCCAGCAGAATAAGTGAGACTTTCTCCAGTTCGAACTGGGTTTCACAATCGTTAAGCACTACTTTTAAAAGCTCTGCAAATGATTCGCATTGCATTAAACACAGTTCCATTTGCTGGAAGCGAGACAAGATATTTTCGTTTTGCCAGGCATGCTGCATCAACCTGTTGTAATAGTAATTCAGATTTCTATGTTTTTGTCGTGCTTTTGATTTTTTTCTTTTCATATTCAATTACCATCTTTTCATTACATTTGATTGCAAATTAATCAGAAGTCGGTGACCGGTAGTGTGCGGTTTGTGAGTTTTATGCGGTAACCAATTATGAAGTTAGGTCTATTTTACCATTGCAAATAATAGTGTAGTGTGCTTAATGTTAAATTCAACAACAAGCTTGCACTTTATGTTTCATATTTATATGCTTATAGTCAGTGTTGATGAAAAAAACAACACTTTGAATCCAGAATCAGATAATTATTGGTGGCAGATGATCCGAGAGTAGGTAAGATGTACAATAATTAGAATTGTAAAATTGATAAAAGCAGTTCGACATGCGGTTGAAATAATGGTTGCAATTTGCTCGATAACCGAATCATGCAGGAGGCGGAATTGAATAACGCTCAATTTATTGTGCGCAAAGTGGCGGTATTAGGTGCGGGTGTGATGGGTGCTCAGATTGCAGCCCATTTGGTGAACGCTAACATTGAAACCCTGTTATTTGAGTTGCCGGCGGAGGCCGGAGACGCAAATGCCAATGCCAACGTCACCAAGGCGATAGAAAAACTGAAAAAGCTCGAACCGGCACCCATGTCGGTAAAGGACAAGGCTGCTTTCATTCAACCAGCCAATTACGATCAACACCTCGAGAAGCTTGGGGAGTGTGATGTGGTCATTGAGGCAATTGCCGAACGTATGGACTGGAAACAAGCGCTTTATGAGAAAGTGGCGCCCCATCTCGGTGAGCAGACAATTTTCGCGAGCAATACTTCCGGGCTTTCCATCAATACATTGGCGCAGGCTTTTCCTGAAACATTACGCCATCGTTTTTGCGGTGTTCATTTTTTCAATCCGCCGCGTTACATGCATTTGGTTGAATTGATACCTTGTATACAAAGCGATGCGTTGATGCTGGATCAACTGGAAGCCTTTCTGGTGACTTATCTCGGTAAAGGCGTAATTCGGGCAAAAGATACGCCGAATTTTATAGCCAATCGCATAGGGGTGTTTTCATTGTTGGCAACCATGCATCATGGCAAGTCTTTTGGTCTTGGGTTTGATGAAGTGGACGCATTGACAGGTACTTTAATTGGCCGGCCCAAAAGTGCGACTTTCAGAACCGCCGATATTGTCGGTCTGGATACGCTAGCGCATGTTATTAACACCATGCGGGATACCTTGTCTGAGGATGACTGGCATCCATATTTTCGGGTGCCTGACTGGCTACAGGGTCTGATTGATGATGACGCGCTTGGACAAAAAACAAAACGCGGCGTTTATCAAAAGGCTGACAAAGAGATCCAAGTGCTGGATGTTGCTACGAATACGTATCGTGCTTCAAAAGGCGAAGTGAACGAAGATCTCAAACATCAGCTTAAATACAGCAGCCCGAAGGATAAGATTGCAGCCCTGCGTAACAATCCACACCCACAGGCACAGTTTTTATGGTCTATCCACCGTGATTTGTTTCATTATTGTGCCGTTCAGCTGGAAGCTATTGCCGATAATGCACGTGATGTCGACTTGGCGATAAGATGGGGTTTCGGTTGGGAACAGGGGCCTTTTGAAATCTGGCAGAGTGCAGACTGGAAACAGATTGCATCCTGGATAAACGAAGATATTGCAGCGGGCAAATGCATGAGCGATACGCAGTTGCCGTCTTGGGTTATGGAAATTGGCGAACGGGAAACCGCGGCAGTACATACGCCGCAGGGCTCTTATGCGCCAGCAGCCAAAAAATTTCATCAGCGTTCTGCTTTACCTGTTTATCAACGACAGTTATATCCCGATCGCCTGGTTGGCGAGAAAGCAAACTACGGGGAAACCATATTCGAAACCGATGCTGTCAGAATGTGGCACACCGGAGATAAAATTGCAATTCTCAGTTTTAAAAGCAAAATGCATACCATAGGCAAGGATGTGTTGAACGGTGTGCAGGAAGCGCTTCAGGAAGCTGAGAAAAACTGGCAGGCAATGATTATCTGGCAGATCGAGCCGCCGTTTTCAGCGGGCGCAAATTTAAAACAGGCAACAGAACGACCCAAGCCGCCGCAAACAGCAACCAGTGCGCCTCCGCCACCCCCGTCAGCTTTTGAAAAGTTTTTTAAACAGTTCAAGAAATCTGCGCAGGCGACAGTGCTTAAAGCTGCCAGAGAACTGGATATGGCTGACGCACTAATGGCTAAGAAGCTGGCGGAGGTGGAGGCAATGATTCACCAGTTCCAGCAAACTTCTCAAGCGTTACGCTACTCCATGATTCCAACTGTGGCGGCCGTAGATAATCTGGCTTTAGGTGGTGGTTGTGAATTTGTCATGCATTGCGACCGCGCAGTCGCAACGATGGAAACCTATATCGGTCTGGTTGAAGCCGGTGTCGGTTTGCTGCCGGCAGGAGGCGGCTGTAAAGAGTTTGCTCTCAGAGCTGCACAGAATGCACTGGAAGGCGATCCGTTTCCACAATTAAAAAAATATTACCAGACAGTAGCCATGGCAGATCTGGCGAAAAGCGCTGAACAAGCTAAAGCGCTGGGTTTCCTGCGCCCGGCGGATACAGTTGTCATGAATCGTTTTGAACTGTTGCATGTTGCAAAATTGCAGGCGCTGGCGCTTGCTGAAGGTGGTTATCGTCCGCCACTGCGGTCACGTGCGATTCCAGTGGCCGGTAATACCGGAATTGCAACGATTCGAAGCCAACTGGTTAACATGCGTGAGGGCGCGTTTATTTCAGAGCATGATAATCTGATTGGTGAAAAAATCGCCTATGTCATGTGCGGCGGAGATCTTACGCCGGGCAGCCTGGTTGACGAAGAATGGTTTCTCGAACTCGAGCGGGTTGCATTTATGGCGTTGCTGGCGACTGAAAAGACGCAGGCACGTATTGAGCATACATTGAAAACGGGAAAGCCACTCAGAAACTGATCGATGTTATCTGATACAGATATCAAGCAGGGTACTTTAGCGCTCATTACCAAGGAGAGAGATTGATGGCCAAGCAAACACAAGACGCCTATATAGTTGCAACTGCACGCACCCCAGTCGGCAAAGCGCCGCGCGGTATGTTCAAACATGTTCGTCCTGACGACATGCTGGTGCATGTGATCAATACGGTTATAAAACAATGTTCTGGTCTGGATCCGGCTGCAATTGATGACGTGATTGTGGGCTGCGCCATGCCTGAAGCTGAACAGGGGATTAACGTTGCGCGAGTGGCCTTGTTACTGGCAGGTCTGCCGAATAGTGTGCCGGGAATGACGATTAATCGTTTTTGCGCATCGGGCTTGCAGTCAGTGGCAGTTGCAGCTGACCGTATTCGTTTGGGCGAAGCGGATGTGATGATAGCAGGTGGAACTGAGAGTATGAGTATGGTGCCCATGATGGGTAATAAGGTGGCGATGAATCCAGTTATGTTCCAGCATGATGAGAATGTTGCGATCGCTTATGGGATGGGGATGACCGCTGAAAAAGTGGCTGAACGATGGAAAGTAGCGCGGGAAGCGCAAGATGAGTTTGCCTTTACGAGTCACCGGCGTGCTTTAAAAGCTATCGAGAATGCTGAATTTGCGCAGGAAATTGCACCCTACACCGTGAATGAAAAGTATCCGGATCTGATGACACACCAGACACGTGAAGAAATTTCGGTAAAAGAAACCGATGAGGGGCCGCGTGCAGATACCAGTCTGGAGGTGTTGGCGAAATTGCGGCCTGTTTTTGCTGCGCATGGTTCGGTAACAGCGGGTAACAGTTCACAAATGTCCGATGGTGCCGGTGCTGTGGTCTTGATGAGTGAGTCCGCTATGCAGCGCTTTAATCTTTCGCCATTAGGTCGTTTTATCGGTTTTTCTGTTGTCGGTGTGCCGCCCGAAATCATGGGTGTTGGGCCAATCAAAGCGATTCCTAAAGTGCTGGCGCAAACGGGTATTAAACAGGATGATCTTGACTGGATTGAGTTAAATGAAGCGTTTGCCGCGCAGAGTCTTGCTGTAATTAATGAATTGAATCTCAACCGGGAGAAAGTCAATCCACTGGGTGGTGCAATTGCACTGGGTCATCCATTGGGTGCGACAGGTTCCATACGTGTGGCAACGCTGATGCATGGTTTACGTCGTCATAAAAAGAAATACGGTATGGTGACCATGTGTATAGGCAGCGGCATGGGTGCTGCGGGTATATTTGAAGCGCTATAGTACTCCATCATTTCTAGGTTGTTGGAGTACTGACAGGTGTGAAGGTTTGAGTGTATTTGAAAATAGTCTATCAACTGTGTCTGTGAGGTGGGTTTTGCCTTGCATCGCCTGCCTCGAAAACGTTTCAACGGCCTGTTAGAAATTGCTGTTTAGGGCGTCCCGATGATATTTCAGGTGATCATCGATAAATGTGCTGATAAAGTAATAGCTGTGATCATAGCTTGGGTGATAGCGCAGCGTTAGCTTTTGTCCGGCTTTATGACAGGCATTTTCCAATTGATCGGGGCGTAACTGTTCAGACAGGAACGGGTCATTAAGGCCTTGATCGATTAATATATTCGCAATACGACGGCCGTCTTTGATCAAGGCGGTCGCATCGTGATTGCGCCAATAATCCTGATTCTGACCCAGAAAATGAGTGAATGCTTTTTGCCCCCATGGACATTGCATTGGAGCGGAAACAGGTGCAAAAGCAGAAACGGACCGAAACTTCTCGGAATAGCGCAATCCCAGTGTCAGTGCGCCATGGCCTCCCATCGAATGTCCTGATATGCCAATTCGATTTTTATCCGCGGGAAACTGGTTGACAATGATTTCATATAATTCTTGCGTAATATAGCTTTCCATCAAATAATGGTTTGACCAGGGATTTTCTGTTGCGTCGAGATAGAAGCCGGCGCCTGAGCCGAAATCCCAGCTGTCTGATTCACCTGGAATGCCGGTTTCACGAGGACTGGTATCCATAGTAACCAGCATAAGTCCATAATCAGCAGCATAACGCTGTGCGCCGGCTTTGATCATGAATGTTTCTTCAGTGCAGGTTAAACCGGCTAGAAAAAAGAGCGCGGGCACCGGGTTTTGTTGTGCCTGGGGTGGTTGGTATACAGAAAACCGCATGGGCAGTCCAATAACCGATGAGTCATGCTGGTAAAAAACTTGCGTGCCGCTGAAGCAATTATGCTGGCTGCGTATTTCCAAAGTTTCAGTCATCAGTATACAACCACTGAGCGTATGGATTCACCTGCTTTCATCAATTGAAAACCTGTATTGATGTCTTCCAGTTTAAGGGTGTGCGTGATCAATGAATCAATGTTGATTTTGCCTTCCATATACCAGTCGACAATTTTAGGAACATCGGTACGGCCACGTGCACCGCCAAAAGCGGAGCCTTCCCATTTACGGCCGGTAACCAGTTGAAACGGGCGCGTGCTGATTTCCGCGCCGGCTTCAGCAACACCAATAATGATGCTCCGTCCCCAGCCTTTATGAGTACATTCCAGCGCTTGCCGCATGACTTGCGTATTACCGATACATTCAAAACTATAGTCGGCGCCACCATCGGTGAGCTGAACGATTGCATCTACAATGTCAGGAACTTCTTTAGAATTCAGAAAGTGCGTCATGCCAAATTCGCGTGCCAGGGTTTCACGATTCGGATTGATATCAATACCGATGATTTTGTCAGCGCCAACCATTCTGGCGCCTTGTATGACATTCAGGCCGATACCGCCTAAACCAAAAACAGCAATATTGCTGCCAGCTTCAACTTTCGCGGTAAATAATACGGCGCCAATGCCTGTTGTAACACCACAACCGATATAACAAACCTTGTCAAAAGGGGCGTCCGGTCTTATTTTGGCCAATCCAATTTCAGGTACCACTGTATAATTTGAAAAAGTTGATGTGCCCATATAATGAAACAATGGCTGACCATTCATGGTGAACCGTGAAGTCGAATCGGGCATCAGGCCGCGGCCTTGCGTGCTGCGAATCGCCTGGCAAAGATTAGTTTTTTGTGACAAGCAGTATTTGCATTCCCGGCATTCTGGCGTGTAAAGCGGGATTACATGGTCGCCAGCTTTTAGGGATTTAACGTTCTTGCCGACCTCAACCACAATACCGGCACCTTCATGTCCCAGAATGGCGGGAAACAAGCCTTCAGGGTCGGATCCGGAAAGTGTATAGTAATCGGTATGACAAATACCCGTCGCTTTGATTTCGACGAGCACTTCACCGTTTTTTGGGCCATCTAAATCTACGTTTTCTACCGTTAGAGGTTGTCCTGCCTGCCAGGCGATTGCCGCGCGTGTTTTCATCTGAATTTTCCTGTCCTTTATTAAGATGCTTGATCGTGTTTTGTTGTGCAATCTTTTGCGGTTGATTCTATCTTGTGACGGCTAAAATTTATAGACCGTTTGTTTTGTTCAGGCTTAAGATCACACATGGCTATCCAGCCCAAAGATCTGATGTATTGGAATGGAAGCTTATTAAACACGTGAATACGTATTCAGTTGAAAAAAGTTGTATGGGAGCAACGTTATGGAAGCATTATGGGCGAAGTCAAATATATTTTTTGTTTGTACCGTAGTCCAGTTGTCCCGGTAGTTTATACTGATATTATAATTGTGATTTTAATCATGTTGGTAAAAATTATTTAATGCCATAATCATAATATATTCAGTAGATTTTTAGTAAATGCTGTAGATTATTGTCAGTTCGGATTGTTGTTGT